>CACZRN010000148.1 GCA_902783625.1 uncultured Prevotellaceae bacterium | reverse complement strand
CTCGGCATAAAAAACAAAAACTTTCGTTTTTATTTTAGTTACTTCCCTGCGGTCAGTGGGTCTCACGTTCGTTCAACAAATCTCTGCGCTCAGCTTTCACTAACTTTAACTTCGTTGAAGTTAGGCTTCGCCTCGGGATAGAAAATAAAAAACTCCCGTTTTTATTTTGCTCTCCGCTCGGTTTGCACTAACTTTTTATAAATAAGAAGTTAGGCTGCGCCTCGGCATAAAAAACAAAAACTTACGTTTTTATTTTGTTCTGCGCTCGGTTTGCACTAACTTTGCAAATATAAAATAAACAAAGGTGTGAAGAAGGTGTTGAAATGGGTGGGAATCGGTGTGTCGGTTCCTGTTGCCCTGGTACTGCTTCCGGCGCTGTTGCTTTATCTGCCTCCTGTTCAGCAGTGGGCAGCAAAGAAGGTATGTTCCTATGCTTCTGAAAAGACGGGAATGCAGATTAGCGTTGGTCGTGTGTCGATTGATTTTCCTCTCGACATTGGGCTCGACGACGTGAAGGTGATACGTCCGGTAGCCTCGCTTTCTTCTCGCCCCGACACTATAGCCGACATCGGTCATGTGAGTGCCGATGTGGCTTTCTGGCCGTTGTTTAAAGGACGCGTAGATATTGATAATCTGCATCTTGAGCGCTCTAAGGTCGATACCGACGGGCTGATAGCCTCCACTCGCATAAATGGGCATATTGACAATCTCGACGCCTCTTTGCACGGCATCGACTTAAAGAACAACACCGTGGAAGTTGACAAGCTCAATCTCGACGGCGGTGATGTTTCGGTAGCCCTCAACGACAGTGTGCCTGAAGACACCACCGAGAGCTCCACCCCGTGGAAGATTCATCTTGGCGATGTTGCGTTAAAAAAGACCAAGTTCGCCCTCGATATGCCCGGCGACGGCATGCGGCTGAAGACCGATATGACGAATGCCGTTGCCAAGGACGTCGATATAGATCTTGAGAAGAGCCGCTATGCCGCTGCGAAATTCGATGTTGATGGATCGCTCGATGCACACATGCCGAAAGGAACAATCCCGCCGTCGCTAGGAATGGGCGACGACATCAGCCTCACCGACCTCAGTCTTGGGCTCGACTCACTTGCCATGCAGTCGCCCGACATCGATGCCACCGTCAGACACTGCCGCTTCAAGGAGAAGAGCGGACTTGAGGTGAGCGACTTCTCGGGTAAAGTCCACATGGACGACAAGAACCTGAACCTGAAAAACATGCATCTGAAGACGCCTTCATCAGAGATTGCCATGTCGCTGAACTATCCTCTTGACGGTTCCTCCGACTCGATGGGTGCAGCCGCAATGCTTGCCGACGGTCGTCTCGATGGAAACATACATGCTACGCTGGGCAAGAAAGATGTGGTTAGATACCTTGGTGACATGCCTGCCGACTTCCGTCGCCAATGGCCCGATGAGCCGTTGACAATCGACGGTCATGTGGCCGGCAGTATGCAGAATCTGCGTCTCGACAATGTCAGTCTGCATATGCCTTCAGCACTTGATGCGACAGTGAGCGGCAACGTGATGAATCTCGGTACCGACAGCGATATGAAGATGGACCTCGATGTGAAGGCCACCACCCGTAATATGGCATTTGCCAAGTCGCTGCTACCCCCTGATGTGAGAAAGACGGTCAACATCCCTTATGGCGTCACTTTCAACGGTAATGTTAAGAAAGACGGACCGACGCTTGCCTCCACGTTCACTGCCGGTCAGGGTAGGGGAACGCTGAAGGGTAATGTAAACATCGATACCGACCGTATGGCATATACCGCTCGTCTTAATGCCCATGCCCTGCCTTTGCAGAACTTCTTGCCCGGAATGGGATTGTCGCCGTTTACAGGCACTGTGAATCTCAACGGTCAGGGTACAGATATGATGGCCAGCAACACTCGGTTGAATGCCGATATAAAGGTCGACCGTTTCAACTATCAAGGCTATCAGCTCGATAATATCCGCGCCAATGCCAATGTGAAGAACGGTTTGATAAATGCCACCGTTGACAGCGACAACCCAATGGTTAAGGGCAAATTCGATATCAGCGGCATCAGTAAATCGAAATATCTCAAGGCAACCATTGTCGGAGATATCCGCGATGCCGATCTTAAGCGTCTCGGTATAACCGACATGCCGTTTGATGTAGCCGCCTGCGGACATTTCGACATTGTGACCGACCTCGACGAATACTACAAGGTGGATGGGCAGATGGTCGATATCGTGTTGAGAGAGGACTCTGCTATATATCATCCCGATGACATGACTTTCGACATAGAGACCACGAAAGACAAGACTCATGCCGTGATTGAAGGTGGCGACTTCAGTTTGAATGCCAGTCTGACGGGTGGGTACAAGCAACTCGGAAACCAGGTAAGCGCCTTAGGCGAGCAGATGAAGCAGACGCTCGAGAACCGCCGATTCGATTACGATGAGTTCCGCAGTCACCTGCCAAATGCCTCGATTAACTTCAGGTCGGGAAACAGAAACTTCTTTGCCCACGAGCTCAACCGGCTCGGCTATACCTACAAGCGTGCTGCCATCGACCTGAATACGTCGGCACGGCAAGGACTTAATGGCAATGTGGCCGTCGATTCGCTGTCGGTTGAAGGATTCCAGATCGACACCATTCGTGTGGCGATGACAACCGACAACGAGACCATTAGGTACTCTGCACGTCTGCAGAATAATAAGAACAACCCCGACTATACCTTCCGCGCTCTGCTTTCAGGAAAACTGAACGAGAGTGGTACCGACCTCGATGCGAAAATCTACGACAACCACGACAAACTCGGAATCGATGTCGGTCTGTCGGCCGTTGTAGAAAACAATGGTCTGCGCTTGTCGTTCTCCGACCCTGATCCGCTGCTTGGATACAAGACGTTCCATGCCGCAAAACACAATTATGTGTTCCTTGGCGACAACCATAGAGTGTCAGCCGACTTGAAACTGGTGGCCGATGACGGCACTGGTCTGCAGCTATACAGCAATGACGAGAACATCGATGCACAGCAGGATATCACCGCCAGCCTCCATCGATTCGACCTGGAACAGATACTCAGTGTGCTGCCATACACACCGAATATAACCGGAGTTATGGACGGCGACTTCCACCTTGTGCAGGCCGATGACGAGATGTCGGTGTCGACCAACATCGCCGTAGATAATATGACCTACGAAAAAAGCCTGCTGGGCAATCTCTCAACCGAGTTTGTATATATGCCGAAAGTCGACGGCACACATTACATCGATGGCATTTTCTTCAAAGACAACCATCAGGTGGCAGCTCTCACTGGATCGTATTCCTCAGACGACAACATTCAGGCCACGTTGGATCTTGAGCGTCTCCCGCTTGATATGATCAACGGATTCATCCCACAGCGCATAGTAGGACTGCGAGGCTATGGCGACGGACAGCTGACTTTGGGCGGCACACTGAGTAAACCGATTGTCGATGGTGAGGTGTATCTCGATTCTTCATATATCTACAGTGAGCCTTACGGCGTCGAGATGCGCTTTGCCGACGACCCGGTAAGGATAGTAGGCAGCCGACTGCTATTTGAGAACTTCGAGATGTTTGCCAACAATGACAGCCCTCTCAATATCGCCGGAAGCCTCGATTTCAGTAATCTCGACCGTATGATGCTCGACATAATGATGCGTGCAGAGAATTTCAAGATTATCGACGCCAAAGAGAATCCACGCTCAGAGGCATTCGGAAGTGCTTACGTCGATTTCTTCGGTACGATGAAAGGTCCCCTGCAGAGCTTACAGATGCGAGGCAAACTCGATGTGCTCGGCTCTACCGACATGACTTACATATTGCGTGATTCAGAATTGTCAACCGACACACAGCTTGATGAACTTGTGAAATTCACAAATCTTCAAGACACTATCGTGGCGAAGGTTACCCGACCGGAGATAACAGGATTCGACATGAACCTCTCTGTCGGCATCGATGAGGGGGCAAGGATACTTTGTGCGCTCAATGCAGAGAAGTCGAACTACATCGACTTGCTTGGTGGAGGAGATATGCGACTGCGCTATAATGCCTCTGACGGCATTGCGCTTACAGGGCGATATACCCTCAACAGCGGTGAGATGAAATATTCGTTGCCCGTAATTCCGCTGAAGACATTCAACATACAAAGCGGCAGCTATCTCGAGTTTACCGGTGACGCAATGAACCCCAATCTTAACATCACTGCCACCGAGAACGTGAAGGCCACCGTCAACGACATCAGTGGAAGCAGTCGTCCTGTGGACTTCAACTGTGGAGTGAAACTCACGCAGACACTCAATAATCCAGGCATACAGTTTATCATAGAGGCACCCGGAGATGTTAACATACAGGACGAGCTCAATACAATGACAATCGAGGAGCGTGGCAAGGTGGCTATCACCATGCTAGTGTCGGGGATGTATCTCACCGACGGCAATACCTCGGCATTCTCTATGAACAGTGCCTTGAGCACATTCCTGCAATCGGAGATAAACAATATAGCTGGCTCTGCTATGCGGTCGATGGGACTCAATCTCGGAATGAGTGTCGATAATTCAACCACTTCGAGCGGGGCAATGCACACCGACTACAACTTCCGCTTCTCAAAACGCCTGTGGAACAACCGCCTCAACGTTATCGTTGGCGGAAAGGTATCAACAGGCAGTGAGATTGAGGAGCGGAACAATACATTCTTCGACAACGTGGAATTTGAATACCGCCTCAATAAGAACGCCAGTCAGTATCTACGTGTGTTCTACGATAACAGTACCTATGACTGGCTTGATGGTGTTATCGGCGAGTATGGTGTGGGATTCAAGTGGACTCGCCGACTGCAACACTTCAAGGATATATTCCGCTTCAAGTATGAGAAAAAAGCGCTGCCGAGAATACAGATAGAAAAGAAAGACTCAGTCGATAATGAACCTAAGAATGAAGAAGAGTAGTGCATTCATATCTGCTGCGATTGTGCTGTTGTGCACGGCTACGTGGTCGTGCTCAACAACGAGTGCCATACCCGATGGCGAACATCTGTTTGCAGGACTGAAGAAGATAGAATACACCAACTATGAGAAGAGCGACTATGCCACTTTTGCACAGGAGGAGCTCGGCTATGTACTTGCGTCAACGCCCAACGGCGCTCTATTTGGCAGTAGCTACCACACCACTCCGTTCCCCATACGGTTGTGGATATGGAACGCGTTTAGCCAGTCCGACGACGGCTTCTCGCGGTGGATGACGAAGGCATTCGGCTCGCAACCGAAGTTGTTAAGCAAGGTAAACCCGATGCTTCGCACGTCGGTGGCGGAGTCGCAGCTCGACAAGCTCGGCTATTTCAATGGCAAGGTTGACTACGATGTGATTGAGATGCACAATCCTAAGAAAGCCAAGATAGCGTATCGTGTTGACATGGGGCATCTGTGGACTCTCGATAGTGTGGGTTACGAAAACTTCCCTCCTCAGGCCGACACCCTCATACGACAGTCGCTCGATGATGCTATCATAAAGCGAGGTTCGCCGTTCAATGCGGGTAACCTCGAATTGGAGCGTCAGCGCATAGCGCGCCTCTTTCGCAACAATGGTTTCTATTACTACAAATCGGGTTATGCCTCATATCTCGCCGATACAGTCAATGTGCCTGGTAAAGTGGCACTGACGCTGCAGCTGGCCGACAGTATCGACGACGATGCGCTCCATAAATGGTACATCGGCAAGATTGATGTCAATCTGCGCAAGCAGTATATGGATAAACTCAACGATTCTATCAGTCGTCGGTCGCTCACGGTAAGGTACAACGGTCGTCGCTCACCACTCCGCACAGGAGTCATACTGCGCAGCTTGAAAATGCGTCCGCGACAGTTGTACGATGCATCGAAGGAGGAAGAGTCGATGAAGAACCTGCAATCGACAGGCCTCTTCAGCTATACGTCGATGCGTTTCACCCCACGTGTGTCGCCATTCAGTAGCGACACACTCGACTTGACACTCGACTGTATCTTCGACAAACCCTACGATTTCTACATCGAGGCCAACGGCAAGGGTAAGACGTCGGGATATATCGGCCCTGAACTTGTGGTCGGTCTTACGAAACGCAACACTTTTCGTGGTGGTGAGAAGTTAGACATCAAGGCTCACGGCTCTTACGAGTGGCAGACGGGTCATCGCGGCGAGGGCACTAAGTCGCGAGTCAATTCCTACGAATATGGTGGCGAAGCATCGCTCATTTTCCCTCGTCTGTTAACTCCACAGAGCTTGTTCCGCAAGCGCCGTTTTGATGGCACGAGGCCACCGCGCATCAGGGCGAGCCACCTCTATATGACACCTACTACCACCATCCGCGTGGCAGCGAACACGCTCAACCGTGCCGACTATTTCAAGCGGCATGTCGTCTCGGGCGATATCACCTACGACTATTGGACATCGCTTCAGTCGCATCACTCATTCTCGCCTTTTATCCTCTCGTATGAATATATGAACCACACCACAGCGGCTTTCGATAGTCTGATAGCTGTGAACCCTTTCCTGCGTGTGTCGATGCAGAATCAGTTCGTGCCGAAGATGAGCTATACCTATACATACTTGAGTCCGTCGACGATGCGCAATCCGATAACATTCAGTGCTACATTGAGCGAAGGTGGTAATCTGCTTGCTGCGGGGTATGCCATTTTTGGTGAGAAATGGAATGAGAAGGGAAAGACGATGTTTAAGAATCCGTTTGCTCAATTCGTGAAAGCTGAGGTTGACTTTACAAAAACATGGCGGTTGTCGGAAAATACATCGCTTGTGGGGCATGTGAACAGTGGTGTTGTCTATAGTTATGGCAACAGCACGGTGGCTCCATACTACGAGCAATTCTATGTGGGTGGCGCAAACAGCATCAGGGCATTCAATGTGAGGAGCATTGGCCCTGGAAAGTATCGTCCGTCGAATAATCGCATGTCGTATATTGAACAGACGGGCGACGTGAAGTTGTTGGCAAATATCGAATACCGTCCGCGGCTGTTTGGTAAATTGTATGGGGCTCTATTCCTTGATGCTGGAAACGTGTGGACTCTACATTCCGACGAGAACAGACCCGAAGGACAGTTCAAGTTCAAAAACTTTTTCGAGGAGGTGGCATTGGGCACTGGAGTCGGTTTGCGTTACGACTTTAGCATGTTTGTCATTCGTGTTGATTGGGGTATAGGACTACATGTTCCTTACGACACCGGTAAGGGTGGATTCTATAATATGCGCTCTTTCGGAGACAGTCAGAGCATACATCTTGCCGTGGGATATCCTTTCTAACGTTAACGATAACAACTACAACTCCCTTTAAACTCATAAAAACAATGACTAGACGCACGCACATTCCCCGACAAAGATTCAATGGCATTAAGTACGCTTGGTTGTATTGCTGCTGTTGTTTTTTATTTTCTCTCATCTCACACCAGACGGCAGAGGCTCAAAAGTTGTCGAATGATGTAAACATTCAAGAGGAAAACGTCGTGACGACATTCCTTGCAACTACCGATGCGCTGATTAGTAATTTCTGGGGAGCAAGTTTTCCTGAGTCGTCTGATCAGTTTTATTTCTACTCTTGGAGTCAGCAGGCAAACAAGAAAAACGAATGGTGGTGGCAGGCGCATTCCATGGATGTGATTATCGACGCCTACCGTCTCACGGGCGACACACGCTACCTGCAGTTTTATGAGCAATGGTACGACGGCATCTGCCGTTTCAACTACGAGCACTACGACGACGATCCCTGGCGAAACAACTCGGTGGACGATCTGGAATGGATAACCATAACGCTGATAAGAATGTATGAGACGAGCGGCAACGAGAAATATCTCCTCAAGGCGCAACACCTCTACGACAGCTACATCATCACCACATGGGGCCCCGACGACGAGGCACCGTGGTTTGGTGGTATCTCGTGGGAGGCAGTATGTGAACCAGAGAGGAAGACGAAGAACGCTTGTTCGAACGGTCCCGGTGCTATCATTGCCGCTATGCTTGCCCGACATGGCAGCGTACTTATTGCAAATGGGAGCAAAAAGACGACGCTTGACTACGAAAACGACTTGAAGAGAATCTACCAATGGGAACGCAAATACCTCTTCAATCCCGAAACGGGAGCGGTGTATGACAATATCAACAGGCGTCGCACAGCATATCGTGTGGCAAGTTACAATACGGGTACATTCTTGGCTGCGGCAATGGATATGTATGCCCTTACCCACGACAGGGACTATCTCCACGATGCCATCATGGCTGCCGACTACACCGTCTGCAATCTTACCGACCCCACCACAGGGCTTATGAACAATGTGGCTCGCAGCATGAACGGCGGCGACGGAGGACTATTCCACGGTATCTTCTTCAGGTATCTCACACGGCTCATCCTGTGTAGCGATACCCCAGACGAGATAAGAAACAGTCTACGGAGATTCGTGGCAGACAATGCAAGGCTGGCAATGTCGTGCCTCGACGGCGAGGCGATGATTTTCTCACGAAACTGGTTGACGGAGTCGATAGGGAAGAATGAGCCAGCGCCACTGACACCTCACGTCACAGGATGCACACTTCTGGCAGCGCAGATTGAGGTGATGAGAAATTACTAAAACGTTTTCACGATTTGCTTTAATGGCTATTGTGCCAGCGATGACGTTGCCGTCGAGTGGATGAAATAGCTCAAAAACAGATATTAACCAGAGCTATACATTGCCATGTCAAAGATTAAAAAAGCATAAACTTGCGACTTTTATTTTGTGCTTAGCTCTATTAATACTAACTTTGTAAAGAATAACGTATCAACGAATAGAAGATTAACGTATTAACATAATAACATATTAACGAAATGAAACCGACATTATTTCTATTAGCAGCAGGTATGGGCAGCCGTTACGGCGGTCTGAAGCAACTCGATGGTCTGGGACCTAACGGTGAAACCATTATGGACTACAGCATCTACGACGCCATTAAGGCAGGATTCGGAAAGATAGTATGGGTTATCCGTCGCGATTTCGAACAGCAGTTCCGCGAGCAGATACTCTCAAAATACGAGGATAAGATTCCTTGCGAGCTTTGCTTCCAAGGTCTCGATGCCCTTCCCGAGGGATTCAGCGTGCCCGAAGGACGTGTAAAGCCGTGGGGCACCAACCACGCCGTGCTCATGGGTAAGGATGTTATCAAGGAACCTTTCTGCGTGATAAATTGCGACGACTTCTACGGTCGCGACGCATTTATGACTATCGGTAAGTTCCTAAGCAACCTTCCCGAAGGTTCCCAGAACAAATATGCAATGGTGGGTTTCCGCTGCTGCAACACGCTTTCGGAGAATGGCTCTGTGGCTCGTGGCGTGTGCGTTTACGACGACAACCATCATCTCACCGATGTTGTTGAACGCACCGAGATAATGCGAATCGATGGCACTATCTCGTTCAAGGACGAGCAGGGCGAGTGGCAGCCACTCGAGGAGAATGTACCCGTATCGATGAACATGTGGGGATTCACACCCGACTATTTCGCTCACAGCGAGGCATATTTCAAGGAGTTCCTGTCGAATCCTAAGAACATCGAGAACCTGAAGGCTGAGTTCTTCATTCCGCTAATGGTGAACAAGCTCATCAACGATGGCACATCTACCGTTGAAGTGCTCGATACCACCAGCAAGTGGTTTGGAGTGACCTATGCAGCCGACCGCCAAGGCACCGTCGACCGTATCGCTCAGCTCATTGCCTACGGGGTTTATCCTGAGAAGCTTTTCTAAGCTGACAGACAGCTGTTTATAATACTTGACAGACTGACGAATCAACAGTATGCATCACTACTCGTTGATTCGTCAGTCTGTTATTTTGTTAATTTGTTAATCTGTCAATCAGCTATCTTGTCCTCACGTCCAGAAAGTCTGCTTGTCGGTTATCGTCATCTTTCCTCCGCACTTTGGGCAAGTCTTTCCGTTCCACACCACAATCTGGTCGCTTCCGCATTTTGGGCAAAGCCTTCCCACCTCGCTGCGGAACGACGGAGCTACGTCGCCAATCACTCCTCCCACAACAATATTCCGTATGCTTTTGCATTCGTGACAAACGACGGCGGAGATGTGTTGCCCGAAGAGTCCTTTCCCCTCGTAAGTAGTAGCCGAGTAGCCACACTCCTCGCAGATGTATTCATGCTGCCATGCCATAGTCAGTTTTTCTTTCTTTTGGCAACAAAGTTAGTGCAAACCGAGAGCAGAACAAAATAAAAACGAAAGTTTTTGTTTTTTATGCCGAGGTGCAGCCTAACTTCTTATTTATAAAAAGTTAGTGCAAACCGAGAGCAGAGATTTGTTGAACGAACGTGAGACCCACTGACCGCAGGGAAGTAACTAAAATAAAAACGAAAGTTTTTGTTTTT
>CACZRN010000147.1 GCA_902783625.1 uncultured Prevotellaceae bacterium | reverse complement strand
TTGTATCTGAAGCAGCTTGATCTCTCGAAACACCTGTGTTTATCGAACTTTGAGAGCAATTTCAGCCTGCAATTTGAGCTATAGGCCTAATTTTGCTAGCAAAATTTCGAATAAAGAGGCTCTTTAATGGCAACAAAGGGCCCATTTAATGAAAATTTTGCTAGCAAAATTTTCGGAAGACGACGCGAGCAGTGATGATAAGGGATTCCGACGGCTGCGGCTAACGATAAATATGAGCGTAATTCTTTGCTTTTCGGAGGGGAATTATTATCTTTGCCCATGTAATCCTTAAACATGCCATCGAGATATGAAACTACATCTTAAGTCGTTATTCCTTTTACTGTTTCTGCTGATGATTACTGCCGGATACGGCAAACAGAAACCATATTTCAAGATGCGCGGTGCGGTGTTGTCGGTGCCCGACTTAGAGACAGCCGACTGGCCACGCATTGCTTTCGAGAACGGAATAAACACCTTGGGCACGCACATCACCCCCGACCAGGTGCTTCGTTTCTGGGAATCGGAGAAAGGGCGCAAGTTTCAAGCCGACTGCCGCAAGTATGGAATAGAGGTTGAGCACCAGCTTCACTCGATGAGCATTCTCCTTCCGCGCAACCTGTTTGCCGTCGATTCCACAATGTTCCGAATGAACGAGCACGGCCGCCGCACTGCCGATTTCAACTGCTGTGTGAGCTCTGCACGCGCACTCGACACCATCGCCAGCCGTGCACTGTACTATGCCCGCCATCTGCCCGCAACGAATCACCGGTACTATCTCTGGCTCGACGACTGCTCGCTGACTTGTCAATGCCCTGACTGCTCACATCTGACGGCAAGCGAACAGGCACTTGTCATTGAGAACAGAATGATCGAGGCCATCCGCACCTACGACCCCAAGGCCATGCTGGCACATCTGGCTTATATGCCAACATTGCAGGCCCCGCGCAAAGTGAAGCCGCATAAAGGCATATTCCTCGAGTTTGCCCCTGTACACCGCAGGTGGGACAAGCCCATCACCGACTCTATAGCCTATGTGCGCGAGATGGGCAACAACGCCAAGAATCTTGCTTACCTGAAAGAGAACCTTGAGGTGTTCCCAGCAAAGACGACAGTGGTGCTTGAATACTGGCTCGACGTGTCGCTGGCAAGCAGATATAAAAAGCCTGCGATAGAACTGCCATGGCACGGCGACGTGTTCCGCTCCGACATTGAGACGTATGCCTCGATGGGAATACGCAACATCACCACTTTCGCCGTATATATGGATTCAACATATTTCAGCGCCTACCCCGACGCGTATTACCTGAAGGAATATGGCGACGCGCTGGCTTCGTTCCATCCCAGGAAGGCAGGGCGAAAAGCAAGACAACAGGCTATAAAGTAGAAAAACCATATTAAAATATTGATTATGAAGAACTTCAGATTATTCTTTTTCTTTCTGTTCTGCTTGTTTCTCGGGACAAGCATTGAATCATTGGGAAGTGTTCCGCTTCCGGAGCATCCGCGTCCCGACTTCGAGAGGTCGAAGTGGATCAACCTCAACGGCTATTGGTCGTTCACATTTAACGAATCGGCAGCGCGCCGTGCCATGAGTGAGAAGAGCCTCACAGCCTTCGACGAGCGCATCCTGGTGCCGTTCTCTTGGGAGACACCCCTGTCCGAAGTGAAGGGCAAGGGCGACATGGGATGGTATGCACGCGACATCGTCGTGCCCAAGGCGTGGAAGGGCAAGCGGGTGTTCCTCGTTGTGGGAGCCGCCGATTGGGAGACACATGCATGGCTCGACGGACTCGAGATAGGCAGCCATCAGGGTGGATACACACCGTTTGAGTTTGAACTGAAGAACGTCCGCTATGGTGAACAGCAGCAGATAGTGATGAGCGTGGAGGACAAGAAAAACAGCTCACATCTCTACGGCAAGCAGGAGTACGGCAACGTGCGCGGCATCTGGCAGACGGTATACCTTGAGGCCCGCAGCGACAACTATATCACCTCGCTCCACTTCACACCCGACATCGACGGCTCGACGGTGAAGGTCGACGTCGCCCTCGCAGCCCCCGCAGCACAGGGAGAGAAGTTCCAGCTGAAGTTCCAGACGGGAGGTCAGAAGAAGTTCACGGCCGACATCTCGGGCCGACAGAAAGCATCGTTCACGGTGCCCATAAAGAACCAGCACCTCTGGAACCTCGACGACCCGTTCCTCTATGAAGTCACGGCACAGCTCGGCCATAGCGATGCCGTCAGCAGCTATTTCGGACAGCGCAAGATAAGCGTCGTCGACCTGCCGGGAACCGACTATCCTTACATCGCCCTGAACAACAAACCCGTCTACCTGCAGCTCACCCTCGACCAGAGTTTCTGCCCCGACGGTTTCTATACCTTCCCCACCGACGAGTACATGCGCAACGAGATACTCATCTCCAAGCGCCTCGGGCTCTCCGGCAACCGCGTGCACATAAAGGTTGAGGTGCCCCGCAAGCTCTACTGGGCCGACCGCCTCGGACTGCTCATCATGGCCGACACGCCACATTTCTGGGGCGAGCCCGACGCCGAGGCACGCGCCGACTGGGAGCACTGCCTGCGAGGTCAGGTGGAACGCGACTACAACCATCCGTCAATCTTCGCATGGGTGAACTTCAACGAGACGTGGGGACTGAAGACAAAGCGCGTCTACCTGAAAGAGACGCAGGAGTGGGTGCGGTCGATGTACCGACTCACGAAGAGCCTCGACCCCTCCAGACTGGTGGAAGATCAGTCGGCATGCAACCAAGACCATGTAGAGACCGACATCAACTCGTGGCACTCCTATCGCCCCGGATGGGACTGGGACAGAGAACTGAAATACTACGTCGACAATACCTACCCCGGCAGTCCGTTCAACTTTGTCGAAGGCAGTGTGCAGGGTCGCCAGCCCATGATGAACAGCGAGTGCGGCAATGTGTGGGGATATAGCGGCAGCGCAGGCGACAGCGACTTCACATGGGACTATCACATCATGATCAATGCGTTCAGAAGAAATCCTAAGTGTGCCGGATGGCTCTACACCGAGCACCACGACGTACCCACCGAGTGGAACGGATATGTGCGCTACGACCGCACACCTAAGTACGACGGCCTCGGCGACATCGTGCCAGGAATGACGATGGCCGACTTCCATAGTCCTTACTACATCACCACCGACCATCAGCTCTACACCGAGCCAAAGGCAGGAGAGGAAATGAAAGTGAACTTCTTCGCGTCGTTCATGACCGACAAAGACCCAGGTCCACTGCAACTCGAGACAGAGATCGTAGGCTGGGACGAACTGGGACAACCCGTCACCTATATGCCAACGTCGGGGAAAAAATCAGAGTTTAAATTCGTGCCTTACAAAAACTCATTGCTCGAAACCATGGTCGTGAAAGCACCACAGCAGAACGGGCTCTATATACTTCGCTATGTGCTGAAGACCGGCGAGAAGGTCCTCCATCGCAACTTCCTCACGCTGAGAGTGAAAGACGGCAGAAGCATAAAAGATGCCGGCACCCGACTCGTGACATTCGCTCCGGCGTCGTTCAGCTCGCAGAAATGGTCGCAGAAACAGGGCGACGCAATGGAAGGAAAGAAGGTGAATGGCTTCGGACACGGATATTTCGAGTACAAAGTGACCATTCCCGAAGATGTTGATCTCTCGCAGGTGAAATCGGCCGAGCTCATTTTTGAAGCCTCGTCGCGAGAGCTCTTCACACGCGATGTCGACGACAGCGTCGTACTTCCCAGCACCTACGTGCCCGGTGGCAACCGCGACCATTGCCGCTCGGCAAACTCCTACGCCATGACCGACACCAAGCTGTGGCCCTCGAGAGTGGAGATATCGGTCAATGGCACCGTCGTGGGTAAGCAGGAGATTGCCGACGCGCCCTCTGACCACAGAGGAATACTCTCGTGGGGAGCACAGCCCAAAGAACCCGTCATGACCGAAGCAGGGTCATACGGATATCTGTACCACGTCGACATTCCGCTCTCAGCATTTGCCGGCAGTCGCACAGCAACAATCCGCTTCACCGTCCCCGACGATGGGCTCGACGGCGGACTCGCAATCTATGGCAAGGACTTCGGACGCTATCCACTCGACCCGACACTCGTACTGAGGAAATAAAAGACATAAGAAAGCATATAAACAAGAAATCCCTTCGCTGGTGTGGCGAAGGGATTTTTGCTTTATCAATGTAAAATAAGTTTTTATCCGCTATGTTTGTCTAATAAAAGATGAATATCAGAACGTGCAGGGAAGGGTAAGGAGCTGATAGACGAGTGTCTTTGCCAGTCGTGTGTGACCTTTGCCGTTTGGATGCAGCTGGTCCCACTCGGCGTTGCCGAAGAACTGCAGGTGCTCTGGCAGCAGTGGTTGCAGTCCGCTGAGCGCTGCCCAGTCGATGACGGGTACTGCCCAGATGTCGGCGGCCTCGCGCACCTTCTTTATGTAGGCGTCGATATACTCGCCGCATTGGTTCTGGTAGCTCTCGTCGGGCTGGACGTTGCGGTCGCCGTAGTTGGCATAGCCGCGATGCAGAGGAGTGAGCAGCACAATCTGTTTTGTGGGGTACATGGCCTTGAGTGTGCTCAGTGCGATGTTTATGCGTCCGCAGTAGGTATCACGTGTCATCACCGGTGTGCGTCGGCGACGGGGATACATTGTCTTCATCTCGCCCGTGGC
>CACZRN010000146.1 GCA_902783625.1 uncultured Prevotellaceae bacterium | reverse complement strand
TAACAAGAAATACTCCTAAACATTGCATTACGGCTCTGTCGCTGTCCCAAAAGAAAAAGATGCAGACGAAAGCAATAAAAGCAAAGAAGTAAAGTAAAATCTTCAGAAGACTTTCTATGTATTGCATTATTTAGAGTTCTGCTTATAATACTTAATGAGCTTGGGAACTACTTCCTCAACGGTGCCCACGATTACATAGTCGGCAATGCGGTTGATTGGAGCATCGGGGTCGCTGTTGATAGAGATTATGATGCTAGAGTCTTGCATACCGGCAATGTGCTGAATCTGTCCTGAAATGCCGCAAGCAATATACACCTTTGGATGAACGGTGACACCCGTCTGACCAATCTGACGGTCGTGGTCAATCCATCCCGCATCAACGGCGGCGCGTGAGCCACCCACCTCGCCGTGAAGCACCTTTGCAAGTTGGAATAGTTGATCGAATCCCTCCTTTGAGCCTACGCCGTAGCCACCAGCCACAACGATGGGAGCGCCCTTCAGATTGTGCTTGGCTGCTTGCACCTCGTGGGTGAGCACCTTTACGACAAATGCCTCGGGACTGACATATTTCTCCACTTCGGGGTAAACAACTTCACCCTTTGCCTTACCTTCGTAAATCGCTTTCTGCATCACGCCGCTACGCACCGTTGCCATCTGCGGGCGATGGTCGGGGTTGACGATTGTTGCCACGATGTTTCCACCGAATGCAGGACGAATCTGATAAAGAAGATTCTCGTAAACCTTGCCTTCTTTTTTGTTCTCGTAAGAACCTATCTCCAACTCAGTGCAATCAGCTGTCAGACCACTGGTGAGCGATGATGACACACGAGGGCCTAAATCGCGACCGATGACCGTAGCGCCAAGCAGACAAATCTGAGGCTGCTCTTCCTTGAAAAGGTTTACCACTATCTCAGTGTGTGGTGCTGAGGTGTAGGGGAACAAACCCTCACCGTCGAACACGAACAACTTATCAACTCCATAGGGCAGTATCTGGTCTTCAATCTTTCCCTTTATCCCTGTGCCGATAACAACGGCGTGAAGCTCAACAGAAAGCTCGTTAGCAAGCTTACGGCCTTTTGTGAGAAGCTCCTGAGAGACTTCTACTACGTGTGAGCCTTCAATCTCTATATATACAAAAACATTCTGCATGGGCTTATCCTATTATGTTGTCGTTTATTAGTTCCTGAACAAGGTCGTTTATTTCTTGGTCTGAGCCTGTGAGCGTCTTCGATTCTTTTGCCTGGAAGACGATGTTCTTCACGGCCTTCACCTTTGTCGGCGAGCCGGAAAGTCCGCATTGCGATGCATCGCCGTCGACATCTGCCACGCTCCATTGGTTGAGAGTCAGATAGGGGCGCTCGGCGTAGAGATAGTCATACTCCGTACCCTCCACAGGGCGTTCCATTGGGCATGTGGCGCGCTTGTATTTCATCACGAGCTTAGCATTCTGCGGGCGACAGGGAGCAGCAGAGCCGTTCACCGTAATTACCACGGGCAGAGGTGCTTCCACCACTTCAACACCACCGTCGATCATGCGGCGGATGGTCACCTTTCCGTCTTCCAACTTCAAGATTTCCTCAGCATAGGTCACTTGATTCAATCCCAGCTTCTGAGCCACTTGAGGACCCACCTGAGCGGTGTCGCCGTCGATAGCCTGACGTCCACCAAGCACGATGTCAACGTCGCCTATTTTCTTAATCGCCGTTGCGAGAGCATAGCTGGTAGCCAATGTGTCGGCTCCTGCGAATAGTCTATCTGTCAGCAGCCATCCAGTGTCGGCACCTCTGTAGAGTCCCTGACGGATTATCTCACCTGCACGGGGAGGGCCCATCGTCAGTATGCCCACGGTTGAACCAGGATTTTGCTCCTTCAGTCGGAGCGCTTGTTCGAGTGCGTTCAAGTCCTCAGGGTTGAAGATGGCAGGCAGGGCGGCGCGGTTCACCGTGCCCTCAGCAGTCATCGCATCCTTACCCACATTGCGAGTGTCGGGAACTTGTTTTGCAAGTACTACAATTTTCAGTTTCATAAATTTATGATGTTATATATATTTATTCAAAAAGAGTGTCACTTCCTAGGGGGACGTGAATCCGATTCTTTCCAAAATGCAAAAGTAGTAACTTTATTCCACCCTGCCAAATTCTCTATCTTAAAAAAGTACAAACGCGCGTGCGAGAGGCTCATTTATCTCGTAATTGTGGACATCTGTGGCGTCTGTCGGAGTGCTTTTCAGCTAACGGGTGCCTTACCAGTTTGCTCACCCTCATTGATGTCTTTCCAATAAAAAGGCTCTTATGTTGAGATAAAGAGGCTCTTATGTCGAACATAACGGGCTCTTATGTCGAACATAACGGGCTCTTTTATTCCATTAAAGAGACTTTCTTCTACAGCCTCGCCAATGCCTTGAGAAAGAAAGCGTGGTTCACCGCTTGCGATGAGTGTGTGTTTTGCTCGGTGTATGAAATGCAAAACGCGCAGGGGAGAGATGCTCCCATGCGCGCTTCGTCGGGTTGTAGATGCAGGTTGTTATGAGTTATACTCCTGCCAGCTCTTTATCTTTATGTCGCTTTCTTTCAGCGAGCAGAACGCTTGTATGAAAGCCTTTGCCAGACGTGTGTTTGTCATAAGTGGGATGTTGTGGTCGATTGCTCCGCGACGTATGCGATAACCGTTGGTGAGCTCGCGCTTTGAGTGGTTCTTTGGCACGTTCACTATCAGGTCGAAGCGGTGCTGAGCAATCATGTCCATCACGTTGTTGTCGCTGTTTTCGTCGGGCCATGCTACTTCTACCGCAGGTATTCCGTTGTCGTTGAGGAACCGCGCCGTACCGCTTGTAGCGTAGATTTCATATCCCTGTTGCGCCAGTTGGCGTGTAGGCTCGAGCAAGTCAACCTTGCCTTTCACACCTCCCGACGAGAAGAGCACAGAATGCTTTGGCAGACGATAGCCTGTAGCGATGAGCGCATTGAGCAGAGCCTCGTTGAGGTCGTCGCCCAAGCAACCCACCTCGCCCGTTGACGACATGTCCACTCCCAGCACGGGGTCGGCGTTCTGCAGACGTGCAAACGAGAATTGCGATGCTTTCACACCGATGCGGTCGATGTCGAACTCCGAGCGGTCGGGGCGCGAGTAGGGTGCGTCGAGCATAATCTTTGTCGCCGTCTCGATGAAGTTGCGCTTAAGTATCTTGCTTACGAACGGGAACGAGCGCGATGCGCGGAGGTTGCACTCAATCACTTTCACCTCGCGGTTCTTGGCAAGGAACTGTATGTTGAAAGGTCCTGAGATGTTGAGTTCAGCGGCTATCTTGCGGGCTATCTTCTTCATCTGTCGGATGGTGGAGAAGTAAACATGCTGCGCGGGGAAAATCATAGTGGCGTCACCAGAGTGCACACCCGCGTACTCAATATGTTCGGATATTGCATACTCCACTATCTCTCCCTTGTCGGCAACGGCGTCAAACTCCATCTCCTTAGTGTCTTGCATGAACTGCGACACAACCACCGGATACTCCTTCGACACCTCAGTGGCCATGTTCAGGAAGCGGTGTAGCTCCTCATCGTCGTAACACACATTCATTGCAGCGCCCGAGAGTACGTAGCTTGGTCGAACGAGTACGGGGTAACCCACTTCCGACACAAACTCCTTGATGTCGTCGAATGAGGTGAGTGCACGCCATGCAGGCTGATCTACTCCCAGCTTGTCGAGCATTGCCGAGAACTTGTCGCGGTTCTCAGCGCGGTCAATGTCCACAGGACTTGTGCCCAATACAGGCACTCCCTGACGGTGGAGCTTCATGGCGAGGTTGTTTGGAATCTGTCCTCCCACGCTCACTATCACGCCGCGAGGCTCCTCGAGATCTATCACGTCAAGCACACGCTCCAGTGAAAGCTCGTCGAAATAGAGGCGGTCGCACATGTCGTAGTCGGTGGAGACGGTCTCAGGATTGTAGTTTATCATTATCGACTTGTAGCCGAGTTTCCTTGCTGTGTTGATAGCATTCACCGAGCACCAGTCGAACTCCACGCTCGAACCGATGCGGTAAGCACCCGAGCCAAGCACCACCACCGACTTCTCATTGTGGTAGAAGTCGATGTCGTGCGCAGCCTGATATTGCGTTGTCTCGTTGCCGTCGGCGGCTGTTGTTGCCTTCTGCCCAGCCAGTTGTCGGGTGAAGTCGTCGTCGAAGGCTGGAGCTACGGAGTAAGTGAAGTAGAGATAGTTGGTCAGTTCGGGATGCTCCGATGCCACTGTGTTTATCCTCTTCACCATCGGCACAATGCCCCTCTGCTTGCGGTTGCGGCGCACCTCGAGGTTCTCTTTCTCCATGTTGCCAGCCTTTGGCTTGAGCACAAAGCGTGCTATCTGGAAGTCGGAGAATCCGCAGCGCTTCACCTCAAGCATCAGTGCATCGGGAATATCGTTGAGCGAGTTGTATTTCTGCAGTTCTTTCTTCAGGTCAACAATGTGCTTCAGTCTCACGAGGAACCACTTGTCTATTTTTGTCAGCTGTTCTATTCTATCTACTGTGTATCCCTCTTCCAGTGCCTGTGCGATGGCGAATATGCGCAGGTCGGTGGGGTTTTGAAGCGCATCGTCGAGGTTGTCGAAGCGTGTGTGGTCGTTGCCCACAAAGCCGTGCATTCCTTGTCCAATCATGCGAAGGCCCTTTTGTATCATCTCCTCAAACGAGCGGCCAATCGACATTATCTCACCCACCGACTTCATCGATGAGCCTATCTGCCTCGACACACCCACAAACTTCGTCAGGTCCCAGCGGGGTATCTTGCAAATCATGTAGTCGAGCTGCGGTGCCACGTAAGCAGAGTTTGTCGTACCCATCTCGCCTATCTGGTCAAGCGTGTAACCCAGTGCGATCTTCGCAGCCACAAAGGCGAGGGGATAGCCCGTTGCTTTCGAGGCAAGAGCACTCGAACGGCTCAGGCGGGCATTTATCTCAATGATGCGGTAGTCGTTGGTCTCTGCGTTGAAGGCAAACTGAATGTTACATTCGCCTACTATGTTCAGGTGACGCACACATTTGATTGTCAGCTCCTGGAGCATCTTCACCTGTTCATCACTGAGCGAACATGTCGGTGCCACCACAATACTCTCGCCGGTATGAATGCCCAGTGGGTCGAAATTCTCCATCGATGCCACAGTGAAGCAGTGGTCGTTCTTGTCGCGGATGCATTCAAACTCTATCTCCTTCCATCCTTTCAGCGACTCCTCAACCAGTATCTGCGGTGCGAATGTGAATGCGCTCTCAGCTATCTCGCGGAAAGTTTTCTCGTCGGGGCAAATTCCGGAGCCCAGTCCTCCGAGTGCGTATGCTGAACGAATCATGATGGGGAATCCTATCTCGCGTGCTGCTTTCAGCGCTTCATCCATGCTCTCTACAGCATGGCTAACGGGCGTCTTCAGCCCCACCTCGTCGAGCTTTTTCACGAACAGGTCGCGGTCTTCTGTGTTCATGATAGCCTCTACACTTGTACCGAGCACCTCCACGCCATACTCCTTCAACGTGCCATTCAAATAAAGCTCCGTACCGCAGTTCAACGCAGTCTGCCCTCCAAAGGCGAGCAGAATGCCGTCGGGGCGTTCCTTCTTGATTATCTCAGTAACGAAAAAGGGCGTCACCGGCTGAAAATAAACAGTATCGGCAATGCCCTCTGACGTTTGAATAGTAGCGATGTTAGGGTTTATCAATACACTCTGAATGCCCTCTTCCCTGAGAGCCTTCAATGCCTGTGAGCCGGAGTAGTCGAACTCTCCCGCCTGTCCAATCTTCAATGCTCCGCTGCCAAGCACGAGCACTTTGCTAAGTCTCTTGTTCACTGGTCCTGAAAATTTAATGAAAGAAATATATTTTCAGGCTGCAAAAATACGAAATTTACATAAACGATGCAATAGTTTTTTTACTTTTTTTGAGCGGATAGTTTATTTTTTTTATTTTTCCAATGAAAACGATGACATTCAGATACTCGTCAATTATTGCTTCACCCTTCATCAGTAAAAAAGTCTATACTCTTCATCCTTCACTCTCCATTTCGGGTATCTGATTTTATTCTCTTGCATTGTCTTTTGAAAAATCTGCCAGCATACTCCTCATTAAAGAGCCTTTCTTGTTTCACATAAGAGGCTCTTTATTGGCACATAAGAGGCTCTTTTATGACACATAAGAGGCTTTCTAATCGAATTCATTTCGCTTTGCCCAGTAACTCGTCACTAACTTTGCCTTCAGCGAAGTAAGGCTGCACCTCAATAATTCTAAAATAAAAATACTTTTTCTTTTTGTAATATCTTCAGCTTTCACTAACTTTACATCGCTTCGCTCTGTGAAGTTAGGATGCGCTTCGGTAAAAAAAAGAATAAATTCTTTTGTTTTACTCTCAGCTTTCACTAACTTTGCAGTATGGATCGACGGACATTCATCGAGACGCTTACATGCGGAGCTGCGACGGTGTTGCTACCTTCGTTTAGCGTACCGCGGCGCGGGTTGCGCTTTGGTGTAGTGACAGATAGTCACTATGCGGCAAAGGATGTTGACGGCAACCGCTACTATCGCCAGTCGATAGAGAAGATGCGTGTTGCGGTGGACGCCTTCAACCGTCATGACGTTGACTTCGTGATTGAGCTGGGCGACCTGAAGGATATGGGTTCGCATGAGCAGAGTGCTGAAGATCAGGAGCGTGAGGCATTGCAATTCCTCGATGACATTGAACACGAACTGCAGCGATTCCACGGGCCTTGTTATCATGTACTCGGCAATCACGACATGGACTGCATAACGAAAGAGGAGTTTCTTTCCCATACCTGTAATCATGGCAAGTCGCGTGGGCAGGCATTCTATGCATTCAAGAAAAAGGGCGTGAAGTTCATCGTCCTTGACGCTAATTTCAACGAGGATCGCACGCCTTACTCGCGAGGTAACTTTGAGTGGTGGAAGGCATATATCTCTCAGGAGCAGATTGATTGGTTGGATAGTGAGCTGTCAGCCGACGATATGCCGACAGTGGTGTTCTGCCATCAGATGCTCGACAGTTTCTCAGATGCTCCGCGCAATGTGTGCATAGGCAATGCCGACGAGGTGGTGAGTGTGCTCGAGCGTCATCGGAATGTGCTGGCCGTGATGCAAGGGCATCACCACGAAGGCCATCGCAGTGAGAGGGCGGGCATACATTATTATACTTTTAAGGCAATGATAGAGGGCAGCTACCCCGAGCATAACAGTTATGCCATAGTGAATATCAACAGGCAGGGCAATATCACCATAGAGGGCTTTGCCGATGAGAAAGGTTCAAGTCTGGAGAGGTAATGATTAGGAAGAGGGTATGCGCGGGTTTTGCCAGTATGATGATGGCTATAGTCATGTGTGCGCAAGGCGTCAGTACTGATGCTGAGATGGAGCGTGCGTGCGAGCTGATTGACATGCCTCTGCTGTGCATCAACACTATCGACGGGGAAATGCCTACATGCCAGGTGGTTACTGCTCCGGCAGGATGCATAGGTACCAGCATCACCGACAACAACTATGTGGCAGGGCGCATGGTGATGACCTTGTGTGGCGATACTCTTTACGACTCTGGCGAATACGAGCAGTCGGTGTCGGGGATGAGGATAAAGATAAGAGGCAATTCCACAGGTGCTTACCTGAATCAGCATCCGTATAAGATAAAGCTCTCGAAGAAGAGTGACCTGCTACGTCGTGGTGACGAATACAAACACAAGGAATGGCTGTTGCTGAGCATGTACACGTGGAACGTGAAGATGACGCGCGAATACTCAAACCTGCTCAACATCGCAGGTACGGTGGCAGCAAAGGCCGTGGGAGTGGAGTGGACGCCAAGCTACGAGTTTGTGAATGTGATGCTCAACGGAAAGTATCAGGGCATGTACTACCTGATGGAGTCGGTGGCAAGAGATGAGTGCCGCATCAATGTGAGTAATGAGGGATTCATTATCGAGCACGATCCGTTCTTCTGGAATGAGGATGGACACTTTTTCAAGACAAATCATCAGACTGCTGCCTACGGATATACGTATAAGTATCCAGACAAAGACGATGTAACCGACGATGTGCAGACAGCCATCTGCGAATACATGAACGAGTTCGAGGATTGCCTCTATGGCGATGGTGATGTGGCTCAGTATATCGACATGGAGAGCTTTGCCAAATGGATTCTTGTGCATGACATACTGGGTACCGATGATGGTGCAGGGTGCAATAAGTTCCTATACAAATACGATTTGCCGACTGATGCTACATCCTCGAAACTGAAGATAGGACCGCCATGGGATTACGACTCATGCTTCCGCATTGGCGACGGACAATGGAGCAAGGTGCACACAATGAGCGCATTCTATTACCCAAAACTGTTTGAGCGCAACGACTTTAAGGAAGAGTATCTCAGGCAGTGGGACAGGGTGAGCAGTGATTTGGAGAGTGTGTTGCTGGATGGATTGGAAGAGGAATACGAGAAATATCATACAGCATTCGACGAAGGTATTGCTCTGCATAACAAATTCTTCCCTGGTGAAGGGGTGAAGACATGCAGAGAGCAGATCGACGAGTTAAAGAAGTTGATGAGCCAGCGTGTGGGTATGATGGAGAATCTCACTGCCGACCTTTTTGCTACTGATGTGGAACAGCCCCTTGTCGATGCGAGGGTGGAGCGGATACTTTCCATCGACGGACATGAAGTGACAAAAACAACAATGACACGTGGAATATACATTATTGTATATACTGACGGAAGCGTAAGGAAGATTATAAAGAAATAGGTTTTATTTTAGATATGATTGACAGGCAAACCATAGATCGCATAAAGGAAACAGCCAACATAGTGGATGTGGTGAGCGAGTTTGTCACCCTCAGGAAGAGTGGGGCGAACTATAAGGGACTGTGCCCATTCCATAACGAGAAGACACCATCGTTTTTCGTTACACCAGCAAGGAATACGTGCCACTGTTTCGGTTGTGGCAGGGGTGGAAATCCGGTGAGCTTTATCATGGAGCATGAGCAGATGACATATCCCGAGGCACTGCGTTGGTTGGCAAACAAATATCACATTGAGATACGAGAGCG
>CACZRN010000145.1 GCA_902783625.1 uncultured Prevotellaceae bacterium | reverse complement strand
GACTTGTGTGTCACTACGATTTCCTGTCCTTGGCGTATGGTGCTGATGTTTTCGTTAATCTTAGCGTCGGGACTTGCCCAAAGCACTATGCCCACAAACAGTCCGAGTCCCACCTGCGCTGCAATCTTGTATATACCGTGGAGTCCGTCTTTGTTCTTTCGGAATATCTTTATGTAGTCATCGGCAAAGCCGAGCAATCCGAGCCATACCGTGGTTACAATCATCAGGATAAGGTAGATGTTTCGCATACGTCCGAGCAGAATCACCGGTACGAGTATCGATACTATGATGATGATACCTCCCATCGACGGCACTCCCTTTTTCTCTGTTCCAAACGGGTCGATCGATGCGTCGCGCTGCACCTCGTTGATGTTGTGACGCCTGAGATACTTGATGAACTTCTCGCCGAACCATGCCGAAATGAGCAGCGACAGGATAAGGGTGAGCAGTGCGCGGAACGAGATATACGACCACAGGTGTGCCCCGGGGATGTCGTATTGTTCCAGAAATCGAAAGATATAGTATAGCATATATGTTATTTTTATTTATCAGTTAATGCCGAAAACCTCACGCAGCACTTCCTTGTCGTCGAAGTGATGTTTTACGCCTTTTATCTCCTGATAGTCCTCGTGGCCCTTTCCTGCCACAAGTATCACGTCGCCCTTCTGTGCCAGCATGCTTGCCGTGCGTATTGCTTCGCGACGGTCGGTAATCTTCAGCACCTTCTTCATCTGTTGTGGTGTCAGTCCTGCAATCATGTCGGCGATTATGTCGTCGGGATCTTCGAAGCGAGGATTGTCGCTTGTAATAATCACCTTGTCGCTTTGTTTCACTGCCTCCTGTGCCATGAGGGGACGTTTGCCCTTGTCTCTGTTGCCACCGGCACCGCACACTGTTATGACATGTCCCTTTTTGTTTAGCACATCATGGATGGCTGTGAGCACATTCTCGAGTGCGTCGGGTGTGTGGGCGTAATCGACGATGGCGGTAAATCCTTCAGGCGAATATACCGGATCGAGGCGTCCGTTGACACTCTTCAGCGTACTGAGCACCACAAGGATGTCGTCGCGCTCCTTGCCGAGCATCCTGGCAGCACCGTAAACGGCAAGCAGGTTGCTGACATTGAACTTGCCTATAAACTGCACTCCCACCTCTCTGCCATCAACGTCGAGATACATCCCCTCGAAGTGCGACTCTAGTATGCGTGCCTTGAAATCGGCCATTCCGCGGGTGGAGTAGGTCTTCACCGTGGCCTTGGTATTCTGTACCATGAACATGCCGTTCTTGTCGTCGGCATTGATGATGGCGAATGCCGTCTTTGGCAGACTATCGAAGAATGCTTTCTTTGCGTCGCGATAGTTCTCGAAAGTCTTGTGATAGTCGAGATGGTCGCGTGTCAGGTTAGTGAAAATGCCGCCTGCGAATGTGAGCCCTCCTATCCTCTTCTGCGCAATTGCGTGACTCGAGCACTCCATGAAAGCATACTCGCAGCCTGCATCTACCATTGCTGCCAGCAGACGGTTGAGCTCAATAGGATCGGGAGTGGTGTGGTCGGTGGGGATGGCATTGTCCTCTATATAGTTGCATACGGTGGACAGGAGTCCGCAGCGATGTCCCATTTTACGGAACATATTATATAATAATGTGGCGATGGTGGTTTTTCCGTTTGTTCCTGTCACACCCACCAGTTTCAGTTTCTGCGACGGGCAGCCGTAGAATGCTGTCGCCACTATTCCGATGGCTGTCTCTGTCGATTCCACCTGTATGTATGCGACACCCTCGCAGATTGTTTCGGGCATGTCCTCGCAGAGGATAGCTGTGGCACCCAACTCGATGGCTTTGGTTATAAACCTGTGTCCGTCGGCTTGCGTGCCTTTTATTGCTGCGAACAGATTGCCGGCTTTTATCTTCCGCGAGTCGATCTCCACGCCAGTGATAACCTTTCCGACATCACCGACTGTGTTAAGCGGTTTTATGTTCTTTATGAGTTCCGATAATATCATATTTCTGTTATTTTTTCTTGTCGTTATTCCAGATAGAGTATGCACCACTCGCCCTTCTTTATCTTATGTCCGGCGTC
>CACZRN010000144.1 GCA_902783625.1 uncultured Prevotellaceae bacterium | reverse complement strand
TTCTCATGCCGCGCCCGGAAAAAATTGGGCGAAAGCGAGTGCAAAGGTACTAACTTTTTCAAAACCCACAAAATATTTTCAGGAAAAAATTCAAAAAATCTGCTTTGTTGATGAAAATCAAGCAGAAATACAGGGAAAACACACATTTACACATTATTATATTATATAAGTACATGTCATAATAGCATGTCAAATACAATAATAAAGAAGGGAGATGCGTTTAAATAATATGTGAAAAACAAAACACAATTGTGACGATTACGCTCAAACATCATAAACAATGAAGAAAGCACTTGTATCTTGTGTTATTATCGTGATGAGCCTGCAACTCGCGGCACAAAGTCCAACCTACAGACAGTCTGTCGCCGACGGGATAACCGTGGTGAAGATTCTGAAAAAGACATCGAAGGCTGCGGTCAATCCCATGATATATGGGCAGATGCTCGAAGACTGCAACGACAACGTGGTCTATGGGGGTGTGGTGAACAATGCCGGTGAGGAGAATCCGAAGGTCATAGAATTGCTTCGCCCACTCAACATCCCCGTCATGCGCTGGCCGGCAGGCACCGCGATATACGACTACGACTGGCGCAGAGGTATCGGTCCGAAAGAGAAGCGCACGCCTATACATGAAAAGGTGTGGGGCGGAACGGAATACTATACCTTCGGTACCGACGAGTTCTTGTCGTGGTGCAAGAAGATTGGCACCGAGCCATATATAAACATCTGCATGGGCAACAGCGCTGTAAGAGATGTCACCCTCGACGATGCCGTCGACTGGGTGGAATATGTCAACGGAGCCTCAACCACGCCGATGGGTGCCCTCCGCGCTGCCAACGGACATGCTGAGCCATACGGAGTGCGTCTGTGGTGTCTGGGTAACGAAAACTATCTGAGGGCAATCATACACAAAGAAGAGACAGCCGAGCAATATTCAGATATGCTTGCAAGGTGGAGCAAAAGGTTAAAAGAAACCGACCCTAACCTGAGTCTGCTCGGAGTGGGGCATGTCAGCACATGGAATGAGGAGGTTCTCACACGTGCCGGCGATGAGTTGGACTACCTGACTCTGCACTATTACCTCACATCGCAGGTCAAAGACGGTGAGCTACTAAAGCCGGAGAAAACACTTTTTGCCTCTGCACGTGTTGAGGAGAATCTGAAAGTGAACATCCCTCTGCTGAAGAGCTACAACGAAAAGAGCGGCAGAAAGAAGAACCCCTTGCGCATCAGCATCGATGAGTGGAACAACCGTCACAAGGTATGGGGCGGTGACCGCTATTCATTCACCCGCAAGGATGACCGCCGCATGTACGATGTTGCCTGCACCGCAACGATGCTCAACGTGTTTCTGCGCAACAGCCCACACGTGGCAATGGCAAACTATATATTCCCCGTGAACGGTCATGGACTGTTGAAAACCGTTGGCGAGAGCGATGCCTACAAGTCGGCATCGTATCATGTCTTCGATCTCTACCGCCGCTACATGGCAGGCAGTACACTAAGCATCGATGTCAGTGGTCCGGGTAAGAACGGCATCAGGCTCAGCGAGACGAATGTTGAGGGCGACAACGAGAAATCGGTTGACGACATGGTATGCAATCTATGCTATATCGACTGTGCCGCCACTTCCGCTGATAAAGGCAAGACAATCTGCGTTGCACTTGTCAACCGCTCATACACAGAGCAGCAGACGGTTAGTCTGCGGTTGCCAGGCAGGTATAAAGCAGCAGAGGCATGGGCAGTGGAGGCTGACGACGTGAAGGCAGCAAACAGCCGTGAAGAGCGCGACAAAGTGAAAGCTGAGCGGATTGATATTGTCGGGCATCAGGTTACGATAAAGCCGTGCGGACTGATAATCATAAAGTTCACGAAGCGATGATTCGTATTGCCTGTGGAGAGTTAAATTCCCAGAGGAGGACACAAAGAATAAAACTTTTTCGTATAATAATTAATGGATAATAACGGTACAGTCGTTATATATAATTAGGGATAATATCCCGAAAGTATTAAAAGAGGATAAAAACGTTTTTAAACAAAGAAATTGACGATATGAAGACTTACGCAAAGAAGAGCCGCTGGTGGCTGATGCTGCCCGTCGTAGCACTGGCATCGGTCGTCGTAGCCTCATGCTACACGTTCACACTCATCGAGATGCCTCATGAACTGATTGCCGGCGAGACATTCAGCGGCAAGGTCGTCGTGAAACGCAACGGCAAGCAGGACAACGGCCTCGTGCAACACGTATACGGCCTCTACGGCATCTGCCTTCCCGACGGATGGGAGGCTACTGGTGACATGGTGATGACACAAGTGCCGAAAGAGACCACCGATGTGGGTGATCCTGAATACAAAGAGACCATCACACGACAGATGTTGCCCAACGAGCGCTACACCAAACTGCTCAATGACAAATACTACAAGCCCGGATATAAGTGGCACGGCTTTGCCACTGAAAGCGACTTCAAGAGCCTGTTCAACACGAAGGAACAGACCAACGAGGTCGACAGCATCTACGTGGAGTTCAGCATCAAGACCAGCACACGCACTGGAACATTCTATCTCGACTTTATAGCTGGACAGATTGACCACGACAAGCTCGACACCCTCGGCGACAAAGACGACACGTGGAACACCCAGACCGCTACATTCACCGGCGACGACATCAGCGAAGTCGTTGCTGCCGATACTCACATCACCGTGACCAACCCCGACGGCACCATCAACGAAGAGGACCAGGACGTGCACCTGCAAGATGCATGGAAACTGGAGTTCATGCCCGAGAGCACACAGACAGGCTCTAAGGTGAAGGCATATAAAGACAAGCTCTACGATGCTCTGTTCACCCGCTCACTGGGATGGAACGGCGGTGATGGTGTATTTACCGTGGCACTGCCCGACGGCAACGTGTTCTGGACATTCAACGACAGCTTCTACGGAAAGGTGAATGCCAACCGCAACCGCCCA
>CACZRN010000143.1 GCA_902783625.1 uncultured Prevotellaceae bacterium | reverse complement strand
CAAAAAAACTGATGAAAAAAGCAGCCTGCAAAATGAGCTATTGACTACCTAATGCTAAAAATCAGCCTGCAAAATGAGCTATACGCCGAAAATTTTGCTAGCAAATTTTTCATTAAAGAGGCTTTTTAATGGCAATAAAGAGGCTTCTTATTCGAAATTTTGCTAGCAAATTTATTTGTTCGAAAAAAACTTTGTCTTTTCTTTTATTCTTCCTTCTTCTTTTCGTAACTTTTCCATCCTTCGGATGAAGAAGTTACTCAAACTCGGCATAAAAAGACATAAATTTCTTTGTTCTGCTCTCATTTTTTCGTAACTTTGTAGGGCAATGTGGAAAAGTTCTCTTTTTGCAGAATGAGAAGATGTACTGAAGACGCATAAACTCAAAAAATAAAATACACAACTATGGATTTACTTCAACAAATCGTTGCTCGAGCAAAAGCTAACAAGCAACGTATCGTGCTCCCCGAAGCTACTGAGGAGCGTACTCTGCGTGCTGCCGACCGTGTGTTGGCAGACGATCTTGCCAACATTATTCTTATTGGAAACCCCGATGAGATTGCTGCACTGGCAGCAAAGTGGGGGCTTGAGAATATCGGGAAGGCTACAATCATCGATCCGCTGAACAATCCCAAGAGCGAGGAATATGCACAGCTGCTTGCCGAACTCCGTAAGAAGAAAGGAATGACTATCGAACAGGCACGTGAACTGGTGAAGAACCCTCTCTATCTCGGTTGTATGATTATCAAGACTGAGGGTGCTGACGGGCAGATATCAGGAGCCTTGAGCACTACAGGCGAAACACTGCGTCCGGCTTTGCAGATTATCAAATGTGCACCAGGTATCACATGTGTAAGCGGTGCTATGCTACTTATCACCAATCAGCCGCAGTATGGCGAGAATGGTGTGGTGGTAATGGGCGACGTAGCCGTAACGCCTATGCCCGATGCCAACCAACTGGCGCAGATAGCAGTGTGTACGGCTCAGACAGCCAAGAGCGTGGCAGGATTCAGCGAGCCAAGAGTGGCAATGATGAGCTTCTCCACTAAAGGCAGCGCCAAACACGAAGTGGTCGACAAAGTGATCGAAGCCACAGCGCTGGCCCGCGAAATGGCTCCCGAACTGAAGATCGACGGCGAACTGCAAGCTGATGCCGCCCTCGTGCCTTCCGTAGGACAGAAAAAAGCTCCGGGAAGTGACATCGCTGGTAAGGCAAACGTGCTTGTGGCACCGAACCTCGAAGTGGGTAATATCGGCTATAAACTTGTGCAGCGCCTTGGCAATGCCATCGCCATAGGTCCGATACTTCAAGGCATCGCACGCCCAGTGAACGATCTATCGCGTGGTTGTTCGGTAGACGACATCTACTACATGGTCGCCATCACCGCTTGCCAGGCCCAATCTCGCTGAATCTCAGCGAGATTGAAGTGAAAAGTGAAGAACGAAAAATCGTCTCGCTATGTATAAGAACGAGGAATCGATTCTATTGCATAAGTCGCAACGTTTTGCGGTGAGAATAACAAAAATGGCAGAATATTTAAGCGAAAAGAATAAGCTGTTTCTGCCTCTCTATTCGCAAGTTCTAAGGTCGGGTACATCAATAATGGCAAATGTCAGTGAGTCGCAATATGCCCAATCGCCTGCCGATTTCATAACGAAACTTCATATTGCACTTAAGGAAGCAGGCGAAACAAGAAGCTGGCTGCATCTGCTTTGGGAAAAAGGTGTTCTGTTGGACAAAGAATATAATAGTATTAATGACGACTGTTCAGAATTGATAGCAATACTCGTTGCCTCTCTAAACACAATAAAAAAGAATATTAACATAGATTAATGAATAGTGGATCCTATACGGAGAGTGATATTAGATTTTTCACTTTTCACTTTTCATTTTTCGTTTTAAAATTTAAATGCAATGAAAATTTTAGTTTTAAACTGTGGTTCTTCATCGATAAAGTATAAACTATACAACATGGATGACGAGTCGGTGTTGGCACAAGGCGGCGTTGAGCGCATCGGGCTCGACGAGGCATTCCTCAAGCTGACCTTGCCCAACGGCGAGAAAAAGAAAATCATGCACGACATGCCCGACCACAAAGAGGGTGTGAACTTCGTATTCAAAATGTTGCTCGATCCCGAAATCGGTGCACTGAAGTCGCTCGACGAGATTGATGCAGTGGGGCATAGAATAGTGCAAGGTGGCGACCTCTTTGAAAAGAGTTGCCTCGTTGATGAGAGTGTGGAGAAAGGTATCGAAAGTCTTTGCGACCTTGCACCCGTTCATAATGCCGGACACCTGAAAGGCATTCGTGCTGTTGACGCACTCATGCCCGATGTGCCGCAGGTGACGGTGTTCGACAACGCATTCCACTCGACCATGCCGCCATACGCATATCTCTACGGCGTGCCTTACGAGTTTTATGAGAAATATCATGTACGTCGCTACGGATTCCACGGCACCAGCCATCGCTACGTGAGTCATCGTGTGTGCGAATTCCTTGGTGTGGACATCAAGACTCAGAAAATTATCACTTGTCATATAGGCAATGGTGCATCGGTGGCAGCCGTGAAGTACGGCAAGGTTATCGACACCTCAATGGGCCTCACTCCTCTTGCCGGTGTGATGATGGGCAGCCGTTCTGGCGACATCGATCCAAGTGCCGTGACGTATATCATGCAGAAGACTGGCATGGCTCCACAGGAGATGGCCGATTTCTTGAATAAACAGAGCGGTGTGCTTGGTATTACAGGCCTCAGTTCCGATATGCGTGAGATTGAAAATGCTGATTCCGAGGGCAACGAACGAGCTCATCTCGCACTGCAAATGTACAACTACCGCATAAAGAAATACATCGGCGCCTATGCCGCAGCAATGAACGGAGTCGACATCATCGTCTGGACAGCCGGCGTAGGCGAGAACCAGGAAGGCGTACGCTGGGACAGCTGCGAAGGACTCGAATACCTCGGAGTGAAGATGGACCGCGAACGCAACCACGTACGCTCGAAGGAGCAGATCCTCTCAGCCGACGACTCAAAAGTGAAAGTCGTGATGATACCCACCGACGAGGAAATCGTCATCGCACGCGACACAATGGCAATAGTTACCGGAAAGCAGGAAGACTGATTCTCTTTTTCTTCTTGTTTAAAGTGTTTTAAGTAAAGAACTATCATTATGGACAGACGGACTTTTTTGAAAAACTCGGCAGCTCTGGGCCTTACGGGTATAGCTGCGAACGTGCCTTTCGCACAAAGTCTTGCGGAGAGTAATGCCGATGGCAAGCGTATCGACATGGAGACGGTGACGCATGAGTTCCGATTCAGGAACGGGAAATTCAAGATAATGCAGATTACCGACACCCACTACATTGCCGGCGATGCACGCAGCAAGCGGTCGTACGACGCTGTGACAGAGATCATCGAGAGTGAGCGTCCAGACTTTCTCATACATACTGGTGACATAATATCTGACGGTAATCCTTCACATAAGATTGATGCTATTGCCAGTCTGAAAGAAATACTCAGCGTGGCCTCCGACCATCAGGTGCCGTTTGCTGTTGCACTGGGTAACCACGATGGGCAGTTCGGCGTGAGTCGTCATGATATTTTTGAGGAAATAAAGAAGTTGCCATACAATATCAACCGAGGTATTGAAGGCATTTACGGCGATTCGAACGATATCATCACTCTTGTTCCAGAGAAGGGTGGGGTGCCTAAATGGGCATTCTATCTTTTCGATTCAGGCGACAGCACTTCGTTGAAGAACATTGGTGGATGGAGCTACGATTACGTTCACTTCGATCAGATAGGGTGGTATCGCCAGTGGTCGGAGCGGTTGCGTAAGATGAATGGCGACGTCCCTGTGCCTGCTTTGGCATTCATGCACATCCCTGTTCCGGAGTATATCGATTCGTTACACGACGGAGAAGGACACTTCCACCGTCTGATGAAAGGTAATCTGGGAGAGGAGCCTTGTCCGCCATACATCAACTCGGGACTGTTCACCTCGATGAAAGAGATGGACGATGTGAAAGCACTTGTATGCGGTCATGACCACGACAACGACTATGCTATGAAGTGGAAAGAGATGTTCCTTCTTTTCGGAAGATTCAGCGGTGGCGACACAGTGTATAACCATCTGAAACCAAATGGTGCGCGGATATTCGAATTCACAGAAGACAACACGACGTTCAGGTCGTGGATACACGAGAAGGGTGGCAACATCACTCAGAATCTTGTCTTCCCCGATAGCTTCAAGTTCGAATAGTTTTTTATAAAAGAATTCCATTATTAACAACCGAACCATAACATTTACAGAGATGAAAAGAATAATTATGCTCAGTGCCGCAGTGGTATTTATGCTCATAGCAGGCACACAGTCGTCGTCGGCACAGCGCCACGATTTTGCCAACTATCAGCGTTATGCAAAGGAAAACGCCCAGCTCGGCAAGCCAGGAAAGAAAGAGAAGAGAGTTGTCTTCATGGGCAATTCAATTACCGAAGGATGGGTGAATCACCATCCCGATTTCTTCAAGAAGCACGGCTACATCGGTCGTGGTATCAGCGGACAGACTTCATATCAGTTCCTGCTGCGTTTCCGTCAGGATGTCATCGATCTTCAACCGAAGATTGTTGTGATAAACTATGGCACTAATGATATTGCCGAGAATACCGGCAAGTACGACGAAGACCAGACCTTCGGCAATGTGGTGTCGATGGTTGAGCTGGCACGTGCAAACAAGATAAAAGTGATTCTCACCTCTACGCTTCCTGCAGAGTTCATGCCGTGGCGCCGCGAACTGACCGACGTCATGGGTAAGATCCGCCGACTGAATGCCCGCGTGAAGGCGTATGCGGCAGAGAAGAAGATTCCCTACGTAGACTATTTCAGCGCGATGCTCTCGCCCGACGGCAAAGGTATGGACGGCCGCTACACCCCCGAGCAGGTGCATCCCAACGGGGCTGGCTACGATGTGATGGAAGGCCTGATTGTTCCCGTAATCGAAAAGATGAGATAGACAGCCGTATAGTGATTATGTGATAAAAGCATCCGCTACTTCTGGTCAGTTCCAGATGTGGCGGATGCTTTTTTGTTGTCAATCGAGAGGCAGTGTGAAGGTGTGTTCAATAATCAAACTACCATCCACATTATAAATATATTACGCGCGCGTGTATGTGAAAGGAGATGCCAGATGTGATGGCGGCAGGCATTATGGCTGCGTCTCGCCCTCGATGTATCTTTCCATGAAGATGTGCTCACCGTCGTATACGGCATATGTGAACTGCCATATCCAATCGCCGAGAATCATCATACGCGACTTCTCCGATAGTGTCAGATCGAGCTCAATATGTCGGTGACCATAGAGGAAGTAGTCGATTTCAGGATGCGTCTTCATGTATTCCTTGGTGTAGAGAACCAGGAATTCCTTGTCTTCGCCCATGTATGGAGGTTCTTTCCCATCTTCACGTTTCAGTCTGCTATGCTTTGCCCACGTCAGTCCAAGCGCCATTCCCCATCGGGGATGTACGAAGTTGAGCAGACGTTGACATGTCTTATTGTGGAACATCTTCCGCAGCAGTTTGTATTTGTTGTCGGGATCGCCAAGCCCGTCACCGTGAGCCATGTAGAATACTTTTCCGTATATCTCTGTTGTCAGCGGTTGCCGATGTAATATCACTCCGCACTCGCGCTCCAGATATCCGTAGGTCCAGATGTCGTGGTTGCCGATGAAGTAGTGCACCTCGACACCCATGTCGGTCAGTTCGGAAATCTTTCCCAGAAAGCGTGTGTAGCCTTTGGGTACCACATAGCGGTATTCATTCCAGAAGTCGAACATGTCGCCAAGCAGATATACTGCCGCTGCCTTGTTCTTTATGCTGTCGAGAAATCTCACCAGCCTTCGCTCCTGCATGCGTTTATGGTTAAGAGCCCACGATCCCAGGTGCGCATCGGAAAGGAAATAAACGTTCTTCATATTTAGAATTGATAATTGACAATTGATAGTTGATAATTATGATTACATATTGCTGTTAGTGGGATAATTGCTTTTTCTTGTTATGCTATTACGATTATTGTATATGTCATTTGATAACTATGATTATTTATGGCTGTCGAGTGATTCTGTGTTTCTTTTTTTTGTTTTTATTATACTTGTGAGTAACTTGATTATTTCAATAACGTCTTTCTCCATCGACTCGAATTCAGAGTCTTTCAAATATCCTCCGGTATGAAGTTTCTTAAGCCAGTAATGCGACTCGTCTGCTTCTTTAAGTGCTATATTAAGTTTATTAATGAAATCTGCAGTACTTTGTGCATTTATGCTTTCTGCCACGTTCGCACCTATGCTCGTTCCGCTACGAAGAATCTGTTTTGTCATTATGCTTTCGTATCTGTTAGTGGTAAGAAACTGATACATTTTGACTATTCTGTCAGTAAAAGCATCGGCTTTCATGACTATAACGTTTTCTCTTCTTTGCAAAACCATGACTACTCTTTATACATTTCAACCCAGCCTTATCAAATCATAATTATCAATTATCAATTCTCAATTTTCAATTACTCAAACCCGAGTTCGATTCTGGCTTCTTCGCTCATCATGCTCTTGTCCCATTCGGGTTCGAACACCAGATTCACGGTTGCCGAGGTAATCCCCTCAACGCTCTCAACCTTTGTGCGTACATCTTCGAGGATGTAGTCTGCGGCAGGGCAGTTGGGGGCGGTAAAAGTCATGTCGATATCGACAGAGTAGTCGTCGTTCACCTCGATGCGGTAAATCATGCCGAGGCTCCAGATGTCGACAGGTATTTCCGGATCGTACACTGTTTTTATCACGTCGACAATCCGTCCTTCAAGATTTGTTTTTTCTTCTTGAGTCATTTTTTTATATATTTCGGGCAAAGTTACATAAAATCGAGCGCAGAACAAAACAAACGTGTTTGTTTTTTATGCCGAGATGCGTCGGTATCTTGATTCTCACAAATGTGAGGATGCATCAAGTTGAAAATCAAAGTATATCATTATGTTTCAATAAAGAGGCCATTAAGTCGCACTTAATGGCCTCTTTAGTCGCATTAAACGAATGCTTTAGTGGCACTTAAAAGCCTCTTTGTTGAAGTGTCCGATTTTATTTAAAGCTTTCCTTGGTCGCGATAGCTGTAATAATTGCCGTCGGTAACGATGACATGGTCGGCAAAGAATAGCCGCATCACATCGCACGCTTTCTTCACACGCTCCGTCAGTCGGTCGTCATCTTTGCTTGGTCGCGTGCTTCCCGACGGATGGTTGTGGGTGATAGCCACGATGGTGGCGTTGCAAAGCACGGCTTGCTTGATTATCATCCGCACGTCGACGGCTGTCTCTGTGATGCCTCCACGGCTCAGTCGTTCGGCTTTTATCAGCTTGTAGTTTTGGTTCATCAGCAGCACCCATGCCTCTTCGATGTCGAGATCCTGCATCTTCGGCAGCATGTAGTTGTATATCGCCATCGAGTTGTCCATCCGTTCGCGCTCCTGTGCCTTTTCGTGCTGTCGCCGCTTGCCCAGTTCACAGGCAGCGAGTATGGTAATGGCTTTCGCCTCGCCGATGCCTTTATACTCCATCAAGTCGCTGATGCTTTTCTTTCCGAGCGTGTTCAGGTTGTTGCCACACTCGTTCAGTAACCGCTTCATTAGATCGACTGCGCTCTCCGTAGTGCTACCCGAACCGATGAGTATCGCCAGCAGTTCAGCATTCGTTAGCCCTTCGGCTCCGAGCCTCATAAGCTTTTCACGCGGTCTGTCTTCTTCGGCCCACTGGTTTATGTTGAGTTTCGTCATTGCCTGATTTGTTTCAGATGCGCATTTGTCATTTGCCGTCATATACTCCGAAGAAGAGTATCAGCCCCGTTGAGTGTTCGGTTATCATGTATGCGAACGGGCGGTCGGCGTGGAAGTTGACATATTTTGGTTCCCTCTTAGGCATGAGTCCGGTTCCTGTCACCACTATTTCTTCCATAGTGACTGCGGCGGCCTTCGTCCCTTTCTCTTTCACCTCGATGCGTGCCTTCTGCTTCATTTCCGAGATGCAGAGGTTGGTACCTTTCGGCAACTTCGACAAATCTGTCATGCGACTGAAGTCGGCGAGCTTCTCGTCGAACGCCGTCGGCATGCCCATCTTGCTCATCAGTGCGTTGAGCGGCTGCTCGGTGTCGATGTCGAAGCGTGGCAGTTTCACGTCTACCTTATATGTGGATTTTCCCTTCCATGCCTTGTTCCACGAATTGTAATCGAAGTCAGCCAGCATCTTCTCCACCGAGTATGTCTTGTCGGGCAGCAGTACTATCATATCGTAGGATGTCTCACCTTGATAAGGCAGCATGAGCATTGCACAGTTGTCCGTCTTGGCATAGTTGAATTCTCGTTCCTGATGCATCATCGGCACGGTCTTCGTCTTCCCGTCTGTCAGATGGAATTTCTCGTTTTTTGTCTTACTTTCATCGAATTCGTGCTCCCATTTGCTCTCGAAATACACGGCGTTGAGCGCATACATCAGCACCAGCGGGTTGGTCTTGTCGATTATCTTCGGAATCATCCCGTTTGTCTGTTTCTTGCACCAGTCGTTTACCTCCTTCAGTGGCGAGCTATTTAAGAAGTTCAGGCTCTTCACCATGGCCTGATAGTTGTCGCTTGCCTCGGTGGTGAAAGTGTCGTTCAGTTTGAACTGCTTGTTTGTGAAGAGTGCGTTTGCCATGCTGAAGGCGCTGCCCCACTGGCTGTCGGTGAGGTAAGGGATGATGCGCTTGTAGAAGGCATTCAGCTCTGCCGGCGAGCTACCGAGCAATGTCTGCATCTCGCTGAGAGTCTTTCCTGCGGCACCGTTAGAAGTCATTGCAAGCAGACAGGCGACGCTCAGAGGCGAGGCCACGCAACTCTTGTTGTTGTAAACCTCCCTCATCATGCGGAACGTGAAGCCGTTGACGTCGCCAATAATCTTCTTGTCGCTATCCGATAGCTTAATATATCTACGCTCCTTGCGGGTGGGTATGTAGTTAGGTTCTTTCATTACAACCACCATGCCTTGCTTGGCTGTCACCGTCTGTTCTTCGAATCCAACGTAGCTTACCCTCAGCTTGTCTTTCTTCTTCGGCACCTCAATCTTAAACTCGCCGTCGACGTTCGAAACCGTAGCGACTTTGCTGTCGACAACACTGATTGTTGCACCTATCATTGGCAACATGTCTTCATCCACTATCTTGCCGCTGATAGTCTTCTGGGCAACGCCACTCAACGAGCACATCAGTGCTGCAAGTGTTATGAAAAACAATCTCTTTGCCATACACATTATATTATTTATAGAAATTCTTCTCGAAGGCTGTAAACTCATCTTCGCCTTTCACACAGCGCTTCCACCATGCTTTTATGAACCCGCATCCGTAGCCCATCAGCTGTACAAATGCAGCTGGGATAGATAGCAGTCCCACTCGTAGACTCTTGTTATTCAGTGCAGAGTCGGTGAAAATAATAATAGCAAAAAGCACTATCGGTAGCCAAGGCATCCATGCGAGCAGGCAGATGCCCGTGATTAGTCCTATGATTGACAACACGATGAGCCCGATGATGCCCACGGTAAACACTGCCGGTAGCAGGTGCACAAGTTTCAGCGTGCCTGGGTGACGCTTTTCGAGGTTGATGCGGGCAATGCCAGAGTTGAACACCTGGCGATAGAACTTGCGGAAGTCGGTGCGTCGCTTGTGCCACACCCATGCCTCAGGAAAAAGACGGGTGCTGTGGCCTGACTCACAGATGCGGTAGCTGAAATCGATGTCTTCGCCGAAACGCATGCGCGAGAAACCGCCCAACTGGCTATATACATCGCGACGGATGCCCATGTTGAACGACCGAGGGTAGAACTTGTCCAACTTCTTTTTCCCTCCGCGTATTCCACCAGTGGTGAAGAACGACGTCATCGAATAGCTTATGGCCTTCTGCACGGGGGTGAAATCGGGATGTGCAGCGTCGGGTCCTCCGAACGCATCTGCCGGCTGGCGGCGCAACTCGTCGTCGATGGCTTGCATGTATCCTTCAGGCAGTACCACGTCGGAGTCGAGGATGATGAGATACTCGCCGCTGGCATGCTCGGCACCTGTGTTGCGTGCCAGACCCGGACCGCCGTTCTCCTTGGCATAATAGATAATGTCGAGACGGTCGCCATAGCGCCGACACACATCGCGACTCTCCACTTCGGAACCGTCCTCGACGATAATCACCTCGAAGTCCTTCAGCGTCTGACGGCAAAGACTCTCAAGCAGTTCGGCCACCTCATCGGGGCGGTTGAACACTGGTACGATGATTGAATAGCGCATGGTCTTCTGTGGGTTGTGGTTTATATATAATAATGCGAGGACTGAACTACTCCGTTTTTTGTCGTGCCGCGCGTGTGAAGCATTTAGCCTTCCGCCGCGCGACTTGCGGTAATTCAATCCTCGCAGGGTATATAGGATATTATTCCTTCATTCGCTGCAGATAGCTGCCGTCGCGAGTGTCCACCTGAACAAGGTCGCCCTCGTTGATGAACAGTGGCACGCGGATCTCAACACCTGTCTCCAGGGTAGCAGGCTTCGTGGCATTTGTGGCGGTGTCGCCCTTAATGCCAGGCTCAGAGTGAGTCACGCGGAGCACAGTCTTCACTGGCATCTCGGCAAAGAGCACAGTCTCAGTGTCGGCATCGCTCACCACTTCCACAATGTCGCTCTCCTTCATATATTCCACACCTGTTACCAGATCTTTCGCGATGGGAGCCTGCTCATAAGTCTCCTGATTCATGAAGATGTAGTCCTCACCGTCTTTGTAGAGATACTGATAAGGGCGGCGCTCAATGCGTACGTCCTCGAGCTTGACGCCCACGAGGAATGTGCGGTCGAGCACGCGGCCATCGGTAACATTCTTCAACTTGGTGTTCATCACAGTGTTTCCCTTGCCCGGCTTGCGGTGCTGAAACTCGATGCACACCCATATTCCGCCATCCATGCGGATAGCTGTTCCTTTCTTAATGTCTTGTGAATTAATCATAAATACTTTATATATTTTTTATTTGATAAGTCAAAAAAACTATGTTTAGCACGTGCAAAGGTAATGCATTTTTGTAAAAAAACATATTTTTTCGGACGAATTTTAGATTAATTCTTTGTCAATTCGAAAATTATGACTACTTTTGCAGCCCGTAATGGAGAAAAACGAATAAAAAAATATAGAGAAAGATGAAAAGAACATTCCAGCCCCACAACAGGCGCAGAGTAAACAAGCACGGTTTCCGTGAGAGAATGGCCTCCAAGAATGGTCGCCGCGTTTTAGCATCGCGCCGTCGTCACGGTCGCAAGAAGCTTACCGTTTCCGACGAGAATCACGGAAAGTAATCCCGTGACTGAGGTGCCCAGCACCTCCACCGAGAGGCAGCAAGAAGATCGCAGAGGTCTTTTTGCTGCCTCTTGTTTTGGTGTCGATATGCTTGACTGTCAAGCGATTCAATTCCGTCTTTCACCCTCCTGCGATAGTGTTATTATAACCTACCGTGATGTGTCCTGAAAATTTTGCTAGCAAAATTCTTAATAAAGAGCCTCTTTATTGCCATTAAAGAGCCCGGTTAATCGAAATTTTGCTAGCAAAATTATCGTTTACGACAACGTCGCATATTACTTCATGACGATATCAACCCCATTATTTCGTTAAATAATCTTAATAATCCCCCCTTTGTAAGTAAAAAGTTAACGCTATGGTTGTAAAATATGTATTTTTGCAAGGTTAAGATGAGAAAAGCTTTGCATAGTGACGTAAAAAACCACTTTTAAGAATAAACGATTATAAATACTAACTTAAAATAAAACAACATGCTAAAAAAAATCTTATTTTTATTAGGAGGGGTGCTGCTGAGTACTTTTTCTCTGCAAGCGCAGATAGCCCCCAAATTAACTGTTGTCAATAATATCAACAGTTATGTTGGATCAGCCGAAAAAGTTTATAGTAAGGCTGATAATAAATGGTATGCCTTAAATAATATGGGACACTACGAAGAGTATGGCGTTTATGAAAAAGTCTCTACATTGAAGGTTTCTGGAGGTGATGCCACAGAAATTGAATATATTGCAACGGTAGAGTCTAATGGTACTGATAACGTCCCATACATTAATACCCATTATATTCCTAAGGCCAATTCGAGAATTGTTTTGGATGTTGATATTGACAATTCAACATCTAAGGACTGGATGGCTGTTTTCGGGTCACGTCAAGGCGGTTGGACAAGTCACGCTTTTGTCCTTTTCGCCCGAGCATTTGGTAGTCAAAATGGATGCTATAATCGTACGGGTGATGAACATAGGGGTGATAGTGAAATCCCTCGTAATCAGCGTATGACAATTGACGCATTTCAAAAGACATGTTCGTTTACCATTGCAGGCCAGTCTGAGCCTACTCTAACCATTACAACAAATGACAATAGTAATGTAGAAGATTGTACTAACAATCTCTATCTTTTTGATACAAATACTGGCGGAGCAAACGAAGAGCGTCGAGACAATTCATATGTTTTCATGAAACTATATGGTTGCAAAATCTACGAAGGAGAAACTCTTGTCAGAGATTTTGTTCCTATTGTTGACGGTTCTGGCAAAGGCGGTCTAAAGGACAAACTTTCTGGAAATGTTTACACTTCTGCTAGTAGCAACAATTTCGAACTTAGTGCTGATGGACAAGCTGCTTCATCTGCCGCAGGAATAACAGTGTACACAGGAAAATTGGTGCAAAACACAACAGATAATCATGAGTACAAATGGAATGGAACAGAATGGGAAGATCTAGGTCTATTGTCGTTAGAGCCAGTTTCTAATACTGATTATAAAAATCTTAGTAGGTGGCAATACTTTAGTAATTATGAAGCTATATTCGCTAATAATACTTACGATGAAACATCTTTTACTAATCATTTAGAACCTTATGTTGGTCAAAATGGATGGGAGCCATTATGGTATAATATTGAGAATCTAGAGGCAGGCGAAATATATAATGTGTCTTTTAGATATAGTTGTGGAGCATGGAGATCATGGAGTAGTTACACCTCATTACCTTTCTATGTTTTCAATAAAACTACTATGGAAGTGGGCGAATATAACCCAGGCGCTTCTGGCGCTCTCGGTTACATTGCTCTTCCACAGACTCAAACCACAAATAGAGAATATTCTTGTGATTTCGCAACTGTCTCTACCAATGCTCTCCTTTGTATACAGTTTGGTGTAGTGGACGATGGAAGTCATGACCCACAATATTATTTTTATTTCGACAATATACAAGTGTCGAAGTATGTTTTGCCAGTGAAATATGAGGCTCTACCAGAGTTAGAGGATCATGTATGTTTTGCCACTCAGGCAGAAGCGGAAGCATATCCTAACTATTATGAAGGTCAATACATCTATCTCGGGTATGAAAGTTTCGACACGTATCAAATAACATCATCAGGCTATGAGAAGAAAACTAATCGTGGCGAACTTCCATGGAAGGGACAGGTCGTAGAGAGTGGAAAAGATTATTATTTGTATCAAGTAGATTCTAATAATTATCCTTGGTTGCAGGCAAATAACAGGAAACGAAGCGACTGGACAACTCATGGAGAACTCGGAAATGATGGTTTTGATTTTACTATTACAAGCCTGAATGATGGAACTTATCAAATAAATCCTAAATTTGGACATAACAAATCTGTGAACTATAATAATTTCTATCTTGACACTGGTGATCCTGTCTCTCATTGGGTTTTAGTACCTATAACCAAAGATGGAAAGACGGCATATGTAATTAAGTGTAAAACGACCGTAATGAGTAGTAGCGGAGAAGAGTATCTTGTTGCTAATCAGCACACACGAGAGTTGTGGCAACTTGTGACGAAAGAAGAAAGGATGGCATTACTTGAGAATGCTACGGAAACATCTCCACAGGATGTATCGTGGTTGATACAGGATGGTGATTTGTGGAATCAAAATGAGCGTAGGAGTGCTTGGACTTTCGAAAATAGTGAAGGTAATATAGATAATGGTGGCGATACTAATGATGATAACTCACGAGGTAATCGTACCTGGGGCGGTTGGAATACACGCACTATTTCTATGACACAGGTTATAGAGAATATTCCAAATGGAATCTATCAACTTTCTTGCTCTGGATTCTATCGAGATGCCCATAGAAATGTTGAAGGTTATGACAGATATGTTAATGGAACTGATGGAAAATATGGTTTCTTCTTTGCTAATGACGTTGAAAAAGAATTAAAATCAATTTATTCAGAAGCAAAAGACCAGACTGGAGAAGGATTCGGATTCCAGATGGTTAATGGAAAGTGTGTGCCTGATAATCTTGACCAAGTAGCACGCGTGTTCAGTTTTGGACACTATAAGAATGATCCGCTGATTGTAATTGTCACAGATGGTAAGTTGACCATTGGAGGAAGAAAGAAAGATCATGGTTCACAAAATGGAGACTGGGTGTTCTGGGATAAGTTCCGCTTAACATATTTAGGATCAGCTGATGTTAATGTAGTTATAAGCAATGTTGCAACCGATGGTACAAATAACTACGGTACGTTGTATTATAGCGACAGGAATCTTGTTGCTCCCGAGGGCATCGGTGCATACACAGCTACAGTTGCCGACGGTGAGGTTACTCTTACAAAGATAGAGGGTGCCATCCCTGCAGGAACAGGTGTTGTACTGAAGACCGACAGCAAACTTGAACAGGCAACGACATTCAACTTCGCTGTTTCTTCTACTGCCGGTACCGCTGCAACAGACAACATGCTTAATGGTACAGATGTACAGACAGAGATAAGCGGTGAAGGATTCAAATACTACATGCTTTCTCTGAATGGACAGGGCGAAGAGAATTCTGTGGGATTCTATTGGGGCAAGAACTCTGTGGGAGGAACCAAGCTCGTCAATGGTGCTCATAAGGCTTATCTTGCAGTTCCTGCAAGCAAGGCACTTGCCAAGGGTTATCCGTTTGGAGGCGACGCTACAGGCATCGAAGGCTTGAATGTCAACGGTGATGAAAACGCTGCTGAGGTATACGACTTGCAGGGGCGCAAGCTTCAGAACAAGAACCTGCCAAAGGGTATCTACATCGTGAATGGTAAGAAGGTAGTTAAGAAGTAAATATTCGCTATATTATGAAAAAAGAATATATTGCACCTATGGCTGTCGTGCGCAGCTTGGAGATTGAAAACGCTTTTTGTCTTGACTTGAGTGACTCAGAAGGTGATGGCAATCAGTTCGGTAAAGAATATGACTACGACGACGATGAAGACGATTTCTGGGATTAAACAGAATCTGGTCGTAAATAATGGTGTTATTTTATAATGGCATTACATTATTAATTTAAATAGTAAAGAGCCTTGTTAGCTTTGGCTAATGAGGCTCTTTGTTTATTATAATAATCCCTTTTTATATTCAAACGATATGGTTTTATATAGTAAAAAAATGTAAAATAAATAAAAAGTTCTTTTTATTGTATTGTTAATTGCCCGATATACAATAACTTTGTTGTCATCAATGACTTAACAGTTTTATTATTACACTTGAAACAAATACATTATTTATGAAAAACAATATCAATGCGCTTTTGAAACATTGGGGTAATGTGTCGGACTTACGTCTTTTGACGAATAGGGTTGCCTTTGTTGTTTTGTTTGCATTTGCTGCCTTGCAGACGGTATTGGCAGATGGTAAGAACTGGATGGCTTCGCTGCCAGATAATGTATATATCACGCAGTTGTCCATTCCTGGAGCACACGACGCTGCCACGTCGGGGGTATCCGTCAGTCTTGCTAAGACGCAAACTATGACTATTTCTGAGCAGTGGGATGTTGGTGTGCGTGCTTTTGACCTCCGCCCCAAAAAAGACGGAATTATATATCATGGCATCATTTCTACAGGCATTAGCTTGTCTACAGCTCTCGGCTATCTGAAATCAAAACTTCAGACTAATCCACAAGAGTTCGCCATTGTTATTATGCGTAATGAGAGCGACGGCGGACAGGAAGACGGGGCTTGGCCAGCTGCTATTCGTCCAATTCTGTTACCGTTTAACGCGGAGGATGGAAACTACAAAGGACTTGTGGAATGGAACAATCACCTCAGGCTGGGTGACGTTCGCGGAAAAATACTCATGCTTACCCGCGACGAAGTGGCTGATAGCAGAGCGGTGTCAATTGGCTCTTGGCCAGATGACCCTACATACGCAATGACCTCGATCTACAATGATCAATTCCGGCTCGTCTACCAAGACAAATACAGCGATGGTCATTCTGACACAAAGAAAAATGCCATCCGAGATCTTATTAAAGAGTCGATGACTATCCACAACCCCTTCCGTTTGTATCTCAACTATATTTCTGCCTCAGGCTCACTGTTTACACCCCCTGCTTCCCATGCGCCGGAACTGAATAAATGTGCAAGCGACTATCTTGATGCATATGCCAATGTGGGTCCAACAGGTATCATTATGATGGACTACGCTGGCGATGGTAACAACGGTGGTAACTATGGTGCTTCACTTGTGAACAAGATTATTGCCAATAACAATGCTAATACGCAACTGCCTGTCTTCGAAGGTCCCGCTGGGGAATACTTCCTACAGAATGTCGAGACAGGACTATGGGTACAAGGCTATCAGGCTATACCCAATGCCGACCGTGCACGCTGGAACACTGCAGCTAACATGGGTTCGTACGGACGTCCTTTCCTACTCCAGAACTTTGCCGACGACGATTGGACGCTGAATACGCAGGCTGGTAATGAGATATTGGGGTGCGGATATGGCGATGGAGGCTTGATGTATTTAGATTGGGCAAGCAACGAAGCCAAGCGCTGGAGGATAACAGGAACAAAAGATGCTGCTCATATTAACACATGGTGGGACCGTTGGCTGAGCGTGAATGATGATAACATACTCATGCACGACCCATCAGCGAAGGACACTTGGAAACTGTGGACACGTGAAGAGCGCATAGCTGCAATGAGTGAAGCTACAGAGGAGAACCCTATCGATGTTACATGGTTGATGGTGAACCCTGAACTGATGAATAACGACCGCATTACTCCTCAATGGGCTGAAGACCGTTCTGGTGGCGGTCAAGGATGGCAAGATGGTTTCCGACCTAACCGCATATATGAGACATGGAACTACACCAGCATGGACTTCCATCAAACCATCAACGTGCCTAACGGCAGATATGAGGTGCAGGCCTATGCTCTGTTTAGCCCGACTGAGGGTGCAGGCACAAACATCAATGACTATAACGACTATGTAGCCAATGGTGACGCCACGGTGAACGGCTATCTATATGCTAATGGCGAACAGGTGAAGTTGCCAAGCATCTACTCATTTACCTCGCCTACCCCCGTGGACGACTATGCTAAAAAAGATCTAGGTGGTGTGAGCATCATCGACGGCTGGTGGCAGGCAGCCCGTGCTATGGGTGAGGATGGAGCGTTCCATACCCAGCCTCTGTGCGTGGACGTGGTTGACGGTACACTTCGCCTTGGCATCAAGGAGACAAACGACACGAACCCCTTCAAGAGCCATTGGATTATCATCGGCAGCTTCTCGCTGAAATATCTTGGCCCAGCTAATGTTGATGTCGTTATAAGCAAAGTTGCGACCGATGGTACAAATAACTATGGTACGTTGTATTACGGCGACAGGAATCTTGTTGCTCCAGAGGGCATCAGCGCTTACACAGCAAAGGTGAATGGTAGCGAGATCGTATTATCTGAAGTGAATGGCGCAATACCAGCGGGAACTGCTGTGGTGTTGAAAACAAATGGAAAGTTAAGTGAGAACACTACGTTCAAGTTTGGTGTGACCGCTACTCCAGGTACTGCTTCGACAGACAACATGCTTCACGGTACCGATGAGGCTACCACAATCAGCGGCGAGGGATACAAGTACTACATGCTGTCGCTCAACGGAGAGAGCGTTCCTGAGAGTATTGGCTTCTACTATGACAAGAACTCCAACGGCGGTACACAGCTGAAGAACGGTGCTCACAAGGCTTATCTTGCAGTTCCTGCAGGTATGGCACTTGCCAAGGGTTATCCGTTTGGTGGCGACGCTACAGGCATCGAGGGCTTGATTGTCAACGGTGATGAAAACGCTGCTGAGGTATATGACCTACAGGGCCGTAAGCTTAAGAACAAGAACCTTCCGAAGGGTATCTACATCATTAACGGTAAGAAGGTAGTTAGATAGGTTTCGCTTCTAATCCTCTTCCAAAGGGCGAGGGGATACTTTGGGAACCTCGCCTAATTATTCGCTTAAAAAAATTTTGCTAGCAAAATTCTTAATAAAGAGCCTCTTTATTGCCATTAAAGAGCCCGTTTAATCGTAATTTTGCTAGCAAAATTATTTGCTTGAATTATTCTTTCCGCATTTTGTTTGCTTTGTAGGCATCCGTATCTTGCTCCCGGAAGTGTTTTTTCCTTTGTGTTATCTTCGTTTTTTTTACTTCGCTCGACAACACGTGCATTAACTTTTTCTATGAAGAAGTCAGGCTACACTTCAACAATAAAAGAAAAAATAGTTTTTTTTCTTTGTTTTGTCTTCGGTTTGTACTAACTCTGCTTTCAGCGAAGTTAGGCTTCGTTTCGGCATAAAAAATAAAAAACTTTCGTTTTTATTTT
>CACZRN010000142.1 GCA_902783625.1 uncultured Prevotellaceae bacterium | reverse complement strand
GCGCAACGACTCGCTTAAGTTCGTGCTCAGCGAAGCCCTTCGCGATCTCCGCGAGCAAGGCCGCTGCTATGTAAAATACGAGCGCAAACAAGGATGCTACCACATCACAGTGAGGTAGGAGAGATGTTCTTGCTTTGATATAGGAAAAGAAAAAAGCCGAGACAACATTGATAGTCAATGTCGTTTCGGCTTTTAATTACTTAGTAGCTAAATTTATAGAAACCTTGGTTTTGAATGGTTTCGTATACGAGACTCTATTTCAGTGTTATCTCAACGATTGTATCAACTCCCGATGGCTCGACGGGCAATGTGAGCATTACATTGTCCTTTGTGCGAGTCACGGTGACGGGAGCTTTGCCGTCGAACATCACTGCGCTCTTAACTTTCTTGCCTTCTATAGGAAGGGCGAGGGCTTTGTCGTTTCCTTTCAGGATGTGGATGTAAAGTTTGTTGCCTTTCTGCGTTGTTACGCCCCATTCTCTTGGAGATATCATTCCGCCGCGGGTGCCGTAGATGGTTTCACCATACTTCTTTGTCCATTTACCCATCTCTTTCAGTCGGTTGAGAGCATCGATTGGCAATGTGCCATCAGCGCGGGGACCGATGTTGAGGAGAAGGTTTCCGTTCATGCCGGCAGCTTTTACAAGGTAGCGGATAAGGTCATCTACCGACTTGTAGTTACGGTCGTGAATGTTGTATCCCCAGCTGTTGTTCATAGTTACGCAACTCTCCAGCGGCAGTGAGGCAATATCTTGTCCAACGCCCCAACCGTGAGAATTGCCACCAGGAAGATCCTGCTCGAAAATCTGAATATCTTCTCCTGGGATGACAGCACGGTGGTGGTTGTTGCCGATGAGGCACGAGGGCTGCAGCTTGTGGATGTGGGCATATTGCTCATCGAGCTGCCAGTCGAAGTCGTGGTTGTCCCACATGCCGTCGAACCAGATGGTGTGTATCGGGCCGTAATTGGTGAGGAGCTCGGTGAGCTGGTTGTTCATGAACTTGAAGTAGGCTGGCCAGTCGGTAGTGCTTTCGTCGTGAGGGTATTTCTTTGCGGTGTTTCCCATGCGATAGTCGGGCCGGTACCAGTCCATGTGTGAGTAGTAGAAGCCAATCTTCAGTCCACCCTGATGGCAGGCATCGGCAAGTTCTTTCAGTATGTCGCGCTTGAATGGTGTGGCATCGACAATGTCGTAGTTTGTCTGCTTAGTGTCGAACATCGAGAAGCCATCGTGGTGGCGCGATGTTATCGTTACATATTTGGCTCCTGCATCCTTGAATGCTTCAACCCATTCCTTAGCATTGAACTGCGCAGGATAGAATCCCTTTGCCAGTTCCTCGTACTCTGTACGGTTGATGTTGCGGTTCAACTGAATCCATTCTCCGTCGGCAAGCATCGAATAGATACCCCAGTGGATGAATATACCGAACTTTGCGTCTTGGAATTCCTGACGTGCCTTGAGGTTTCCTTCTGTCGGCTTGTAGTCTTTTTGTGCAAAAGTAGCCATCGAGCACATCAATGCTATGGCTAATAGAAGTTTGTGTTTCATACTTGATATTGTTTTTATTGTTTAGATTTATTGTTTCTTATGCGATACAAAAAATCACAATCGACTGAAGATATCGATTGTGACCTTTTGGAGGTACCTAGCAGAGTCGAACTGCTCTACACGGTTTTGCAGACCGTTACCTAACCGATCGGCCAAGGTACCATTGCAGAAATGCGGTGCAAAGATAGTGTAAAGAATTGGTTCGACCAAATTTTTCATTCTATTTTTTCTTATAACAATTAGGCTTTCCGCCATTTCTGTCGTAATTCTTCAGTAATTCCTCTCTCGTGCTGCATCCCTTGCAACCTTTGCAAACATCGCTTGGATTGCGTAATGCATCAAAGATTCTCTTCAAGGCATATGCCACAGCAAGCGCTATTATAATATATATAATAATGTGTTGCACGATAAGAGGTGTCCGTTATAGAGAGAATTAGTATGCAAACAGAGGATATGCCTTCATTGTCTCGTTGACTATCTGTCTGACATCGGCAATAACCTTTTCATCCTCAGGGGCATCGAGAACACGCTCAATGAGTTCGGCTATGAGCACCATGAGATCTTCTTTTGCGCCTCGAGTGGTGATGGCTGGTGTGCCAAGACGAATACCGCTAGTCTGGAAAGCAGAGCGAGTGTCGAACGGAACCATGTTTTTGTTCACAGTGATATCAGCTGCTACAAGTGCATTCTCAGCCACTTTACCTGTCAATTCGGGATATTTCGAGCGCAGGTCGACGAGCATTGAGTGATTGTCGGTTCCTCCGCTGACGATTGTGAATCCGCGCTTCATCAATTCTTCGGCAAGTACTTTCGCATTTTTCTGTACTTGCTTTGCCCATTCCTTGAATTCTGGTTGCAATGCTTCGCCAAATGCCACAGCCTTAGCTGCGATTACATGTTCGAGCGGTCCACCTTGTTGTCCTGGGAACACGGCAGAGTTGAGTATCTGGCTCATCATTTTCACCTGTCCTTTTGGTGTGGTGAGTCCCCATGGGTTTTCGAAGTCTTTTCCCATGAGTATGATTCCTCCTCGTGGTCCGCGGAGTGTCTTGTGTGTTGTGCTTGTGACGATGTGAGCATATTTTACAGGGTTATCAAGCAATCCTGCGGCAATGAGTCCGGCAGGGTGAGCCATGTCTATCATCAAGAGTGCTCCCACCTCATCGGCAATCTTT
>CACZRN010000141.1 GCA_902783625.1 uncultured Prevotellaceae bacterium | reverse complement strand
TTGTATCTGAAGCAGCTTGATCTCTCGAAACACCTGTGTTTATCGAACTTTGAGAGCAATTTCAGCCTGCAATTTGAGCTATAGGCCCAAAATTTTCTAAAGACAAAACAGATGCATATGATATTCCTTTAACTTGACTGCAATAAAAGGAATTTCCAACATCAGAAAAAACTGTATATCAATAGGTTATATTAACGACACCGCCAGTCTTTTATTTCTTTGTCAGCGACTTTATGAAATCAACCTCCGACTGTCTATAGGGTGTTCCATCCTTTCTGAGGATGTCGTGGAACCATAGTTCTGGTTCGGGTGCGCCCTCTTTGCTGGTCCAATGATAATAGAATCCACACTTGCCTTGCGTCAGTCCGAAGTTTATTGCGCCCACATTCTCGGCTTTCATCAACGGCAGACAGTCCTCAAAGGTGTTGCTGTCTCTACGGGTGAGATACTCCTGACAAACGATAGGACGGTTGAACTGCTTCAGGTAATCGATGAATTTCTTCATCACAGACACCGGCTCATAGCAATGGAACGACATCACGTCGCAGTTCTCGCCCAGAAAGCAAACGATAGGCAAGTTGCTTCCCCACTCGGCCACACATGGTATGCCCCACATCGGCGACGTGAGTGGTTGCGAAGGATTCACCTCACGCGCCCACTTGAATACGGCACGAAGGAACGGAAGCGAGCGCACCTTGCCGCCTTGCTGATTCTCAGGCTCGTTATACATACACCACATCAGGATACGGTCATCGGTTTTGTGGGTGGTCATTATATCCTTCACGTAAGTTTCAATTTTTCCCCATTTCATCGGGTCGTTTACGATATCCATGCCAGGACTCTGCTTCCATCCTGGACTGTGAAGACCGAGCACAAAGTCCATCTGCTTGCCAAGTTTACCGTCGGGCTTGCCACCATTGGTGAAGAAGGTAACGATGGCGCGCATGCCATGCTTGTCGAGTATCCTGAGCACACGGTCGAAACGCTTTTTAAAGCCGACGGGATCGCTCTCGTATACCAAGGCATTCAAGAAAATACGGATGGTGTTGAAACCCAGATCCTCTGCCCAACCCATCTCGCGGTCAATAGTCTTGGCATCGAATGTCTCAGCCTGCCACATCTCGATGGTATTGATAGCAGTAGAGGTGACATAATTACAACCCACAGGCCATCCGCGCTCAGCAAAATACTGATTGGCCCGCTCCTCACTCCAACGGCCGTTATCACTCTGCGCAAAAATGCTTTGCGACAACAACAGCATCGCCAGTAACGACATGATGATGAAAGATTTTCTTTTCATAATACGATTTAATAATTACACCCATTCAATGAAAAGCGCCCCAAAAGCACTCGTTTTCACATTTGCAAAAATAAGGCAATTATGCAAAAACATCAAGAAATGCGCACAGATTAACAAAAATTAAAAAACACACATCTTGTCCTACATTTTATTCTAAATGACATTCAGAATCAGAGAATTATACTTATCTTTGTGGCGAATACGCAAAGACATTATCATTTAGGAGGCTAATTATGGCACATGCATGCGAAAACTGTAAGTTCAGGGCTCACTACGACAAGCAGCCCAATTCGGTGTTAGGTAAGTTCTGGCGTTGGCACATCAACTTCTGCCCAGGCTGGAAATCGTATTTCACCAAGCAAAGCGACGAGAAAAAAGCCGAGCTGAGAGCAAAGTACAACTTCACCAAGTACTAGCCCTCCCCCGGCAGCCCCAAACAAAAACCCGCACAAGCCACAAGCCTGTGCGGGTTTTATTATGTATTCTTATTTTCCTTTTACTTCACCTCCTCGAAGTCGGCGTCTTGGACGTTGTCGGCGGAGCCGTTGTCAGGTTGTGGGCCGGCGTTGTAGGATTGTCCGTTGAAGCCTGCGTCAGGACCGGGCTGTGCACCGCCTGCCTGGCTGTACATCTTTGCCGAGGCAGCCTGCAGTACCTGGTTGAGGTTGTTGATAGCGTTGTCGATGGCAGCCACGTCGCCACTCTTGTGTGCATCACGGAGTGCCTGGAGAGCGCTCTCGATACCTGGTTTCTCATCTGCAGGAATCTTGTCGCCGTTGTCCTTCAGAAAATTCTCGGTGGTGAAGATCATCGAGTCGGCCTGATTCATCTTATCCACACGCTCGCGCTCAGCCTTGTCGGCTGCGGCATTGGCTTCTGCTTCTGCCTTCATGCGCTTGATTTCCTCGTCGCTCAGCCCACTTGATGCCTCAATACGTATAGCCTGCTCGCGACCTGTGGCCTTATCCTTTGCCGACACGTTGAGAATACCGTTAGCATCGATATCGAAGGTCACCTCAATCTGTGGCACACCGCGGCGTGCTGGAGCGATGCCTTCGAGGTTGAACTGTCCGATACTCTTGTTCTGTGCAGCCATTGGGCGCTCGCCTTGCAGCACGTGGACTGTTACGGCTGTCTGGTTGTCAACGGCTGTTGAGAATATCTCGCTCTTCTTGCAAGGGATGGTGGTATTGGCGTCGATAAGTTTTGTCATCACGCCACCCATTGTCTCGATACCGAGTGTCAGCGGTGTCACATCGAGCAGTACGATGTCGCCCACGCCGCCTTCCTTATTGAGGATAGCGCCTTGTATGCTTGCTCCCACTGCCACGACCTCGTCGGGGTTCACGCCCTTCGACGGTTCCTTGCCGAAGTAGTTCTTTACCAATGCCTGCACAGCAGGTATACGGCTTGAGCCACCCACGAGGATTACCTCGTCAATGTCGCTTGTCGAGAGCTTAGCATCGCGCACTGCATTCTGACATGGCACGAGACATGCCTGGATGAGAGAGTGTGCCAACTGCTCAAACTGCGAGCGTGTGAGCGTCTTAACGAGATGCTTAGGCACACCGCCCTCAGCCGAGATGTACGGCAGGTTAATCTCAGTGGATGTCGAGCTCGAGAGCTCTATCTTTGCCTTCTCGGCAGCCTCTTTGAGTCGCTGCATAGCCATTGGATCTTTCGACAGATCGATGCCCTCGTTCAACTTGAAGTCCTGCACAAGCCAGTCGATAATCACCTGGTCGAAATCGTCACCGCCCAAATGGGTATCACCGTTAGTGGAGAGCACTTCAAACACTCCGCCACCGAACTCCAGAATTGAGATATCGAATGTTCCACCGCCAAGGTCGAACACAGCTATCTTCATATCTTTGTTGGCTTTATCCACTCCATATGCGAGTGCTGCTGCCGTAGGCTCATTGACAATGCGCTGCACGTTGAGACCGGCAATCTGACCTGCCTCCTTTGTTGCCTGACGCTGTGAGTCGCTGAAATATGCCGGCACAGTGATGACGGCATCGGTAACCTCTTGTCCGAGGTAGTCCTCTGCGGTCTTCTTCATCTTCTGAAGCACCATAGCCGAAATCTCCTGCGG
>CACZRN010000140.1 GCA_902783625.1 uncultured Prevotellaceae bacterium | reverse complement strand
TCCAACCGGACATGCAAACGCATTCTATGTAAACTTCGGTCTGAACTTCTAATCTTAGGAAAGAATAACAATTTAAATGGGGACGATAGCAGATGCTGTCGTCCCCATTATTTTTCCCCTTTCTCTTGTGTTCGTTATCTGCAGATTGCAGTGCATACTGCGTCTTGGAATGCTCGTGCCGAAGCAGCACGGCGCTGGCCCTGGTTGATGATTGAGAAGGCAATCATGTGTCCGTTGGCTGCGATGGCGTAGCCTGCCAGACTGCTCACGCCTGTCAGTGTGCCTGTCTTGGCAAATACTCGCCCACGGGTGACATCGCTGTTCATGCGACTTTTCAGTGTGCCGTCGATGCCTGCCTCAGGCAATGACGGGCGCAGATGCTGGAAAATGTCACCGTTGCGGTAGGCATAGCGAAGCATTGCCACCTGTAACTCTGCTGTGGAGTAGTTGTAGAGCGATAGCCCGCTACCGTCGGCGATGCTATATTCCGAGCTGTCGAGACCAATCCTTGCGATGAGGCTCTTTATCGTCTCGGCGGCATCCTTTGCGCTGGCGGGGCGATGTCCTGACGCTGCCGCTATCTGGTAGAACATCGACTCGGCATACAGGTTGTTGCTCTCTTTCATCATCGTCAGCAGCACCTGATCAATGGGGCGTGTCTGGCGACATAATGTCACGGCATCGCTGGGGCACTGTCCCTCGCCGAGGGTGGTGAATAGGGTGATGCCCTTCTCAGTGAGCTTTGCCGTGAAGCGGTCGATGAAGAAGTCGCTGCCTCCATAGAGCAGTGGCGAGAGGCGTGGGTTGTCATCATCCCAGCACCATCCCTCTCCAAACATCTCAGAGCCCTTCATGCTTTTGTCGGCATAGATGCTTCCGCGAATAGTGTCGATGCCCACTGACTGCATACACTCCACCAATGCCGTCAAGTCGTTGGCACCCAGACATGGGTCGAAGCCACCCACCACGTACAGAGTGCCGGTGAGGGTAGAGTCGGCGATGGTGCCGGTGTAGCGAAGCTCGGTGGTATATTGATAGTTAGTGCCCAGCTGATCGAGGGCGGTGATAGCTGTCAGCAGTTTCTGTGTCGATGCCGGTCGCATCCGCTGACGCTCTCCACGACGATAGAGGGTGTTGTCGGCATCGAGGTCGTAGATCATCAGTCCCACTTGCGATGTCTCGAACATGCTGCCAGATAAGAGACTGTCGATGTCTGCCGCCAGCCGTTGCTCCCACGACAGCGAAGGAGTGTCGGCGACGTCGATGTCGGTTGTCTCCACCACGACAGTGGTGTTGTCGGTTATCTGTGCCTTGCCTGCTATCGTGGCAAGCATGAGCATGCCGAGTACAAAAGCCCTTGCGCTATGCTCTGCGATGTTTATGTGTCTGACTGATAAGCGCATCTTCGTTGTCGGGTTGAATTACGATGCTTCTCCCATTGCTGAATCTTATCAGCAGGAAATGCGAGAAGCCGAATGTGGTGTGTATTTTCTCTATCTGTGTCGTTTCCTTCAGGTCAACCACTGTTGCTTTTCCGAATCTCCCTTTCCTGATTGTCATCATCCCGTCGTCGGTTATCTGGTACTCGGTGTGTAGTGCCCTTTCTGTTGCTGCCACGGTGAGCACGAGCAACACGAGAGCGCATGCCACAGCTATCCCCGAGCGTTGCAGGAAGCACATCAGCGTTGCTACTGCCAAGAGTATTATGCCACACAACGTGCCGATGGTCATTCGTGAGTGAAACGTATATCTGGTCATATCTTTTCCGTGAGGCTCAACACTTTGCTTACACACTCATTCCTTTTTATCGTACGCATGATGTGGGTGATCGATGGTGAAATGCAACCCACGGCACTCCTTGCGCTCTATCGCCCACCGTGTGATGAGGTACGCCGTGTTGATGAGGTTACGCAGTTCGCAGATGTCGCGTGTCGCCTTCACACGCTTGAACAGCGCCTCCGTCTCTTCGTAGAGCAAGTCAAGGCGATCCCATGCACGCTTCAGTCGCAGGTCGCTGCGCACAATGCCCACATAGTTCGACATCACCTCTGCTACTTCTTTCACACTCTGAGTGATGAGCACCTTCTCCTCGTTGGTCATCGTGCCCTCATCGTTCCACTCTGGTATCCTGTCGTTGAACGAATACTCGTCGATATGCTTCAGTGAGTGTTTCGCTGCCGCATCGGCATACACCACCGCCTCGATGAGTGAGTTCGATGCCAGGCGGTTACCGCCATGCAGTCCCGTGCATGAGCACTCGCCGATAGCATACAACCGTTTGATGCTCGACTCTCCGTTGAGGTCCACCTTAATACCACCGCACATATAATGAGCAGCTGGGCGCACGGGGATATACTCCTTCGTGATGTCGATACCTATCGACAAACATTTCTGGTATATGTTCGGGAAGTGATGCTTCGTCTCCTCCGCATCCTTATGCGTCACATCGAGACACACATGGTCGATGCCGTGAATCTTCATCTCCTTATCGATAGCCCGTGCCACTATGTCGCGTGGTGCCAGCGACAGCCGTTCGTCGTACTTCTCCATAAACGACTCGCCGTTGGGCAGTCGCAGTATGCCACCATACCCGCGCATAGCCTCAGTGATGAGATATGCCGGATGTGTCTCCTTGGGGTTGTAGAGCACCGTGGGGTGGAACTGCACAAACTCCATGTCTGCCACCGTCGCCTTTGCGCGGTACGCCATTGCCTCGCCGTCGCCCGTGGCAATGATGGGGTTCGACGTCATCATATACACCGCTCCGCATCCCCCTGTGCACATCAGCGTCACTCGCGACAGATACGTGTCCACCTTCTTCTCATCAGGGCGCAGCACGTAGGCACCATAGCACTCTATGTCGGGAGTGCGCCGTGTCACCTCCATCCCCAGATGGTGCTGCGTGATAATCTCCACGGCGAAGTGATGCTCCTTCACCACGATGTTCGGACACGCCCTTACCGCCGCCATCAGTCCGCGCTGTATCTCCGCCCCTGTGTCGTCGGCATGGTGCAGTATTCTGAACTCCGAGTGTCCTCCCTCGCGATGCAAGTCAAACTCACCCTCGTCGTTGCGGTCGAAGTTCACCCCCCATCTCACCAGCTCCTCTATCTGTGCCGGAGCGTTGCGCACCACCTGCTCCACTGCGGCGCGGTCAGAGATGAAGTCACCCGCAATCATCGTATCCTCGATGTGCTTCTCGAAGTTGTCAATCTTCAGGTTTGTCACGCTTGCCACGCCCCCCTGTGCGAACTTAGTATTCGCCTCGTCGAGAGTCGATTTGCAGATGAGGCATATCTTCCCCTTCTTTGCCCGTGCTATCTTCAGCGCGTAGCTCATACCAGCCACGCCGCCGCCGATGATAAGAAAATCGTATTTGTAAATCATAATCTGTTGAATTATCGTTGCGAAGTTAGTGATATTTTTTCAAACACATTGTTTTTTCCGCCACAAATTGCCTGATTGTTATGATTTTTGCGGTTTTGCCCTCTAAAAAATCGCTAGCAAATTATTTGTTAAAGGGCCCATCTATTGATATTAAAGAGCCTCTCTAATCGAAAATTTGCTAGCAAATGTTCAAATATATCACATCGCGGGGTGCAATGTGGTGTGTGGTGTGAGAGCGCAGTGATGCGTCTATTGCGTGGTGACGGTGTGGAGTTGTCCGTTGATGCGGCATATGACGGTCTGTGGAGTGGGTGAGTGGAGTGTATATTGAACCACCTTGCCGTCGCGCCATGTGATGTCGGCCTCTATGCCTCCGCGTGCGCAGATGCCACGCACGCTGCCCGATGACCATTCACGGGGCAGGGCAGGGAGGAAGTCGAGATAGCCGTCGTAGCTCTGCAGCAATGCCTCGCAGATGCCGCTCACGGCAGCCTCGTTGCCGTCGAAGCTGAAGATGTCGCTCTCAGCTCCCGCCACTCCCTGCGGCGAGACCGACATGAGGTTGTCGCTGACGAAACGCTCGTACATTCCCATGAGCGACTGATAGGTGTCGCCGGCGTTCTTTAGACGGGCGTAGAAGTTTATCATGTTGCCGCGTGTCCATTCGGTATCTTCCCACCATCCGCATTTTGTCTGCAGCTCGAGGAATCTGTCGCATGCCGCTGCCAGCAGTGGTGTGCGCAGGGGTGATATCTGGCTGAGGGGATAGAGTGCTACAAGATGCGATGCGTGACGGTGTGCCTGATTGGTGCGGCGGCCCTCTACCTGCCACTCCATGAGTGCTCCGTCGGAGCCTACGCGCAGTGGTGGCAGACGTAGGATGTCGCGCTCGAGACGGCTGCGCATGTCGGCATCGACATCGAGGATGCGCGAGGCACGTATGCAGGCATCGTAGATGTCATAGACCACGGCGCGGTCGATGGTCGGCATCATAGATACGAAATAGGGTTTCACGCCGTCGAAGCTGAATGCTGTCTCGGGCGATATGCTCGGCCCGGTGACGAGATAGCCTGTGTGGGGGTCCTCAACCATGTAGTCGAGGAAGAACTCTGCCGTCTTCTTCAGCAGCGGATAACCTGTCTGTCGCAGGTATTCCACATCGTCGGTATATTGATAGTGTGTCCACAGGTGTGTTGCTATCCATGCCCCTGCCGTGACGTTTGTCGCCCATGCCAGTCCCCGTCCCGGCATGGTGTTGCCCCACACGTCGTTCATGGTGTGTGCCACCCATCCGCGACAGCCGTACATCACCTGTGCTGTGGTGCTGCCGAAGCGTGCAAGGTCGGCGATATAGTTGAATAGCGGGATGTTGCACTCAGGCATATTTGCGATATTTGCCGACCAATAGTTTTGCTGTATGTTTATGTCGAGGTGGTAGTCGCATGTCCATCCCATGTTGCAGGCGAGGTTGTCGTTCCATATCCCTTGCAGGTTGGCAGGCAGTGGTGAGTTTTTCCGCGATGCGGAGAGCAGCATGTAGCGCCCATAGTTGAAGAAGAGTTCATCGAAGAGTGGGTTTGGCTTGCCAGCCCTTGCATCTTTCAATAATGTCTCCATAGGTGCACTGGTTGCGACTTCATCGTCGGTGAGGGTGAGCGACATACGGTTGAAAAGAGGATGGAAGTCGTTTATGTGAGCCCGGCGTAGTTGTTTGTAGGATGTGGCCTCGGCTTTGGCAACGGTGCGGTTGCAGAGTTGTATGAAATCTTTATCGGCATAGTTTGTGCGTATGTCGCACACTATCGTCATCTGTCTTGCGTTGCTCACCACGAGTTCGTCATCATTGGCAGTGACGGTGCCGCCGTTTGTCTGCACACTGACAACGCCTCGGAAGGAGACACCTCCCACGCCATGCAAATCGAAGAGACAGTCGCCATCGATGACTATGCGGTTTCCTTCTACCGCCACGTTGCTGTTGCGCAGCATCTTCACTCCCACCGTCACGTTTATCTTAGCGCCACGGTCAGCGGTGTATCGGGCGATGAATGTCTGTGCGGGATTGCTGCAGAAATATTCGCGGTGATATGTCTTTCCGTCGGCGACATAATCCACAGTGCTTATTGCCTGCCTCATGTCGAGTGCCCGGCGATAGTCCGACACCTTGCCGACAGGCATTGATTGTTTTATTATAATATCGCCGAAGGGCAGGTGAGTGCCAGCATATTTACGGTCGGCGACGAGATGCTTCCATGCGAGGCTGTCGGCGAGGTCGTAGTTGCCATCGAACACGGCTTTCCTGATGCGTGCAAGCATTTCGGGTCCGCAGACATCATTAGCTGCCGAGTTAAGGCTTCCCGACCACATTGTCACCTCGTTCATGGCTATGCGCTCCTCATCGATGCCTCCGAAGACCATAGCCCCGAGCCGTCCGTTGCCAAGAGGAATGGCTGCATGCCAACGTGAGGCAGGGGTGGTGTAGTACATGGTGGTGACACTCTCGCGTGCCGACAATAAGCAAGGCATTGTCATCAAAAGCGACATCAATACGATTTTCCTGATTCTCATATTTGTTATGTTCCTAAACATGGTTCATTTTTTATTTTGGTTAAGGGCTTGTTATGTTCAAGATAAAGGCTTGTTATGTTCTGGTTATTAAAAAAGTAGTCCGCTCGTAGGTGCTTCTTCCGACAAAGCCCACCATTTCTGATACTCTGTTTCAGATACTCGCCGTCCACGCAGTGAGCGCACTTGTGGGAATGATGCGAAATAGTCGTCGTCGGTAATAATCCACCTGTGTTCGCAGATGTCGTGAGCCCTGGCGATTACCCTTTCTATCTGTTGGCGGTATTTTGCGTTTACGACACTGACTATGCACCCTGCCTGTTGATGGCGCAGCAGCAAGACGAGTCGCATCTTTTTCTTTGTCTGACGTTTTGCCGGCAAGAAGTTGTCGGGCGATGTGCTCACGGTGATTTCCCATCCATACTGCCTGTTCAGATTATCCATCATCCTTCGGAATATCTTGCCGTGGGACGATGTGTCGCGGAGTCCCTGCGATGCTATGTGGAGATGAATCATCTCGTGGAGCAATATGTTCTCTGCCTGTCGCTCTGTCATGTCGAAGGCTGTGGTCATGTGCAGGGTGTAATTGCTCTTCACGGTGTGAAACAGTCGGCGGTTGAGGCGATACGACATACTCCCGAGCCTGCTTTTAGAGCGCGAGAGTCCAAAAGCGGGTGTTGGAAGCAATCCGCCAAAGTAGTCGGCATTAAACCTGCTGAACTTCTCCGCTATCCATTCCTTGCTGACAATCATATGGTTTGTGTCTTTGGCCAGTTGACAAGATATAATTTTTCCGTTGCTCTGGTGAATGCTGTGTATAGCCAGTGGATATAGTCGGGAGTGAGCATGTCGTCGGTCATATATCCCTGATCTACATACACATGCGCCCATTGTCCGCCCTGCGCCTTGTGACATGTCACGGCATAGGCAAACTTCACCTGCAGTGCATTGTAGTGTATATCCTCGCGCAACTTCTTTATACGTTCCTCACGTGTGGGGATATCGGCATAGTCTTCAATCACACTATAGTAGAGTTGTTCGCTCTGCTCGTGTGTGAGAGCCGGGGCATCGCTCATCAGCGCATCTGTTATTATTGTTGCCTGCACCTCGTAATCGTCGTAATCGGGTAGTGTAAGCCACACATCAGCGAAGTCGAAGCCATATAGCTGTCGCTGTCGGCGCACCTTCCTCACTACTGCAATGTCGCCGTTGGCAATGAATGATGGAGTGTTGTCGTCGCTCTCTTCAGCTGTCTGCTCATCGTTGTCGGCATTGTTTGTCTCAATCCAGAAATAATTGTTTTTCACTATCATGAGCATGTCGCCTGTCTGAAGGAAATCTTCACGTCCGAGCACCTGATTGCGTATGCCTTGATTGTAGATATTCGCACGCTTATTGCTGCGTGTGATGACTATCGTCTCGTCAATCCCCACACGGCTGTAGCTGGTTGAGAGCGTCTCTATGAGTTCGCCTCCTGTCACCATCTCTATGTCGGGAAATCCGCTGAACTTCACCTTCGGCAGCGCTGCAAGTGGGTTGTCATTCTCAATCATCCGTCTGATGACTGTTGCATTTGTGAGAATACCGCTGCCATCAGCTTGCCGCATCACCTCGTTGAGTTCGCATTTGCTCACCTCGAGTCCGTATGCCCTCAGTGTGTCTTCACTCAATGCCGGTGATTGCTCGTCGCCCACAGGTGGCAGCTGTGCACTGTCGCCGATGAACATAATCTTGCAGTTCATGCCTGAGAATACAAATTGCAGCAGATCGTCGAGCAGTCGCCCACTGCCGAAGATGCTCTCACTCTGTCGGTTTGAAATCATCGATGCCTCATCGACAATAAACAGTGTGTAGTTCATGCGGTTGTAGTTAAGGTCGAATGCCCCTCCTGCCGCATCTACCGACCGCTGCCTGTAAATCTTCCTGTGGATGGTGAAAGCCTCATGTCCGCTGCTCAGTGCAAACACCTTCGCTGCCCTCCCTGTCGGGGCAAGCAGCATCATCTTACGCCCAATCTGCTCAAGGGTGCGCACTATAGCCGAGGCAAGAGTGGTCTTGCCTGTGCCTGCCGAACCGCACATTATCATTGCCGACTGCGGAGTCCTGCTCACAGCAAAACGGGCAAAAACATCCATCGCCGCAGCTTGTTCGCTGGTGGGTGTCATACCCAGATTTTGCCGTATTTGGTAAATTAATTCGTCGACAATCATTGACTTTCAGAATAAAATGACTATTTTTGTGCGAAGATAATCAAAATCCTTCAAACAAGGAAGTAAATAATAAAAAAAATGAACACATCATCACGTCTGGTTATCCGTGTCGGTACCGATAGTCTTTCGTTTGCTGTCATCGACGGTAATGCCGACAATCAAATAGTCTTCGAGCCCTACGATATGCGCAGTGGCATCTCTGTGGCTGCCAATCTTCGCGAGGCATTCGCCAACAGTGAGCTGCTCATGGCTGGATATGATAAGGTGCATGTAGTGATTGACAGCCCTGTGGTGCTTGTGCCTACGGCAGAGATGCCAGGTATCGACATCGAAGGCGCATACAATACCGCCATCAGTGATGCCCGCAACCATACCGTGCTGTCGCAGGAGATTCCCGAGCTGGGTGCAACGGCATTGTTTGCAATAAACAAAGACCTGAAACTTGTAGTCGACGATCACTTTGCCGATGTGCGCATCAGCACCCTCATGGCATCAGTGTGGCGTTATCTCTATCATCGCGACTCAACATCAATCGGTCGCCAGCTGTTTGCCTATCGCCATGGTAACCTGACTGATGTCTTTGCCTTTGCACACGGGAGATTCCGTTTTGCAAACACTTTCCGCACACGAGCCACTGCCGACACAGCTTATTTCATCCTTGCGGTGTGGGATCAGTTGGGCTTCGACAGTCATCGTGATGAGATTCATCTGGCAGGCTTCGGTGATGATAACGATGAAATGCGTCAGCAGTTATCCCGATTTGTTGAGAGTGTGGCGACAATCAATCCTTCGGCAGAGTTCAACCGTGCACCGATAACACGCATAAAGGGTTTGCCGCTTGATATGATGACATTGTTTGTGAAAAAGTGACAAATCGCCTGCGGCTAAATGGTAAGTGATAAGTGAGATAGTGAAATTGTAAGATTGTGAGAGTAATAACAGGAAAATATAAAGGTCGTCGTTTCGAGATACCGCGCACTTTCAAGGCACGGCCAACTACCGATTTTGCAAAAGAGAACATCTTCAATGTGATGAACGGTTATGTCGATTTCGATGATGCCACAGCGCTTGATCTCTTTGCCGGTACGGGTAGCATCTCACTTGAGCTGCTTTCGCGAGGATGCCGCGAAGTAGTGAGTGTTGAGCTCGACCGTCAGCATGCGGCATTCATCTCACAATGCATTGCCAAGGTGGGAGCCGATATGGAGAGTGTGCTTATCAAAGGCGATGCGCTGAAATACATCAAGGCATGCCATCGGCAATTCGACATCATCTTTGCCGATCCGCCTTATGCTTTGCCTGAGCTGCCCACAATCCCCGAGCTCATTCTCTCGTCAGATATGCTCGCCGAGGGTGGTTTGCTCGTGTTTGAGCATGGCAAGAACAACGACTTCAGTCAGCATCCGCGCTTCATCAATCACCGCGAATACGGCAGCGTCAACTTCAGCCTGTTCAGGTAAAAAGTGATTCAAAACAGTTACTCTGCCGGCAACAGACAGAGACAAAAAAATGGCAATGATAGCGCATATCATTGCCAACTTTTTTAATACCTCACGCCGCCATAACGTGTTCCTTCATTAGAGCACTGCCATCAAAGCGATGTCGTTTGTTCACGACTTTGAGCCGGCTATTTCTTCTTAAAATAGTCGTTGTGCATCTTTATGCCGAAGATTATCAGGCTGCAGACGGTGGTGATGAAGTTTGTGGTAAACAGGAAAATCCCTGCACGACCGAGCATGTAGCCCTGAATCATAAAGCATATTCCGCCTATTGCCATCATCAGAAACGTTGCGAGTGCTATGTCGTCGGTGTGGCGTGTCTTGATGGTGCGGATAGCCTGTGGCAGATAACCGAGGACAAGACTTATGCTTGCCACCCAGCCAATTATTACATAGAATGTACTTTCTGTCATAGTATTTCGAATTTGATGTTTATTGCCATTCCTCCATGTCGAGGAATTTGTTCCATTGCTTGTTAATCTGATAGTTGCCAATCGAGCCTTTTCTCAGGTAGAGAATAGCCTCGCGGTATGTCTGTTTATCGAAGCTGCTGCTGTTGATCTTCGGTGGTGCGGCACCGAGAACATACACTCGCCTCAGGTTAGCACACTTGTCAAAAGCATCGCTGCCAATCTCTTTCAGCGAACTGGGAATGCTCAGCATCTGCAGCGAAGTGCACCCCTCGAAGGCTTTCGAGCCTATCTCCTTCAGCGAGTTAGGCAAGGTGATGCGCTCAAGGTTGCTGCATCCCTGGAAAGCATTGCTTGATATCTCCGACAAGCCGTTAGGCAGTATGATACGTCGGAGGTTGCTGCAGTCTTTGAAGCATGATGAACCAATCTCCCTCACCGAGTTGGGCAGGGCAAGGCTGTCGAGACTGGTACATCCGCGGAAGGCATTCTGCGATATCTGCGAGATGGAGTTAGGTATGCGGATATTCTTCAGCGATGAGCATCCGTCGAACAGATTGCCGGCAATCGTTGAGAGACTGCTCGGGAACTGGAATGTGCTGAGGCTTGAGCATCCACGGAAGGCATTCGAGCCTATCTCCTTCACACTGGTGGGGATTTCTATCTCCTGCAGACTGGTACACTGCTCAAAGGCACTGTTGCCAATCTTTGTGAGTCCTGCCGGCAAGGTAATCTCTGTCAGGTTTGAGCATCCTGCGAATGAGTGATGCGGCAGATTGGTGATGCTGTTTGGGAGTGCGAAGGTGTGGAGTGAGCGACAGTCGCGGAATATGCCATAAGATAGCTTGTTGATTGTACCGGGCAAGTTGATAGTCTCAAGACTTGAGCATCCTGCAAACAATTCTGTCGGCAACTCAGTGATACTCTTCGGCAGGGTTATTGTCTTCATACTCGAGCAGTCGGCAAAAGCATTAGGCCCAATCTTCGTCACCGTCTTCGGCACTTCAAGCGAGGTGATGGCTGTCTGCCCGGCAAAGGCAAACGCACTGATTTCCTCAACATAATAGCTCAGGCTGTCGCCATTCACTTTCTCGGGAATGACAATATCGCCCTGGCACGACTGCTGATTCTTCACCACGGTGGCAGTCTGCTTCTTGTCGTTGAGCTGATAGCAGACACCATCGATAATCACCTTGTCACCGGCAAACGATGTCGCCGATGCTGCTATGGCGAGCAGAATTGTCAATATTCGATTCATAATGCGCATTCCTTTATTTATATAAATGAATATAACCCCGACTTATTTTGTACCCAGCTCGACAACCTTCTCCACGGCAGCGGTTATACCGTCGATATTCTTGCCTCCTGCCGAAGCGAAGTGAGGCTGTCCGCCGCCGCCACCTTGTATCAGTTTGGCTGCTTCGCGCACCATCTGCCCGGCGTTCAGGTTATTGTCTTTCACCATGTCGTCGCTGAGCATCACCGTGAGCAGAGGCTTGTTGCCTGCTGTAGAACCGATGACGGCAATGAGTTTCTCGCCGATGGCTTCGCGAATCTTGAATACCAAATCCTTTGCGGCTGCCGGCTCAATGGGCAGCACAGCTTTCACCACGGTGATGCCGTTTATCTGCTCGGCACGCTCAATGAGATTCTTCTTCGCACGCTCCACAGCCTGAGCCTGCAGCTTTTCCATCTCTTTCTTCATCGCGTCGTGCTCTTCCATGTATTTCGCAATGACACCCTTCAGGTCCTTGGCATTGTTGAAGAGATTGCGGATGGCACGCATCGTGTCTTCCATCATATAGATAGCCTCCTCGCAGTTCTTGCCGGTGATAGCCTCTATACGTCTTACACCTGCTGCCACACTTGCCTCGCTAACAATCTTGAACATACCTATCTTACCTGTGCTGCTGGCGTGGATACCACCGCAGAACTCACACGAAGGCCCGAAGCGCACCACACGCACCTTGTCGCCATACTTCTCGCCGAAGAGTGCAATGGCACCCATCTTGCGTGCCTCCTCGAGAGGAGTGTCGCGATGCTCATCGAGAGGAATGTCTTGGCGTATCATGTCGTTAACGAGTCGCTCCACCTGTCGCAGCTCCTCATCGCTCACCTTCTGGAAGTGTGAGAAGTCGAAGCGCAGCGTATCAGGCCCCACAAGCGAACCCTTCTGCTCCACATGATCGCCGAGCACTTGCTTCAGTGCATAGTCGAGTAGGTGAGTGGCTGTATGGTTAGCGGCACTTGCCTCACGCTTGTCGATATCTACACAAGCCATGAAGTCGGCTTCGGGATGCTCAGGCAGCTTGCTGACGATGTGAATGCTCTGTCCGTTCTCACGCTTCGTGTCGGTAATCTCCACTGTCTCATATTCGCTGACAATCACACCCTGATCGCCCAGCTGTCCCCCCATCTCTCCGTAGAAAGGAGTGTAGTCGAGCACCAGTTCGTAGTAGGTATTCTTCTTCTGCGTCACCTTCCTGTAGCGCAGTATATGGCATTCATACTCCGTGAAGTCGTATCCCACAAACTGCTGCTCGCCCTCGCGCAGCTCCATCCAGTCGGAGTTCTCCACCTGTGCGGCATTGCGGGCGCGCTCTTTCTGCTTCTGCATCTCCTCGGCAAATTTCTTCTCATCCACCGTGAGACCGTTCTCGCGGCATATCAACTCAGTCAAGTCGAGGGGGAATCCGTAGGTGTCAAACAGACGGAAGGCATCCGTGCCGTCGAGCATTGTCTCTCCGTGAGCCTTCAGCTCATCCATGGCACCGTTGAGCAGGTTGATGCCGCGGTCGAGAGTGCGCAGGAACGAGTCTTCCTCTTCCTTTATCACCCTGCCTATCAGCTCACGCTGTGCTGTCAGCTCAGGGTAGGCATGCCCCATCTCGCTGATGAGTATCGGCAGCAGACGGAACATGAACGCCTCTTTCTGTCCGAGGAAGGTATAAGCATATCGTATTGCGCGGCGCAGTATTCTGCGTATCACGTATCCTGCCTTCGCGTTACCTGGCAGCTGACCGTCGGCTATCGAGAATGCCACAGCCCTCAGGTGGTCGGCACACACACGCATCGCCACGTCGGTCTCCTCACTCTTGCCGTAGGAGAGCCCCGTTATGCGCTCCTCCTCTTTTATGATAGGCTGGAAGATGTCGGTGTCGTAGTTCGAGTTCTTACCCTGCAGCATGCGCACCAGTCGCTCAAAGCCCATACCCGTGTCGATGACATTCATCGAGAGAGGCTCCAGACTGCCGTCAGCCTTGCGGTTGAACTGCATGAACACTATGTTCCATATCTCTATCACCTGCGGGTTGTCCTTGTTCACCAACTCACGTCCCGGCACCAGCTTCTTCTCCTCCTCCGAGCGAGAGTCCATGTGTATCTCCGAGCACGGACCGCAAGGCCCTGTGTCGCCCATCTCCCAGAAGTTATCGTGCTTGTTGCCGTTGATGATATGATCCTCCGGCACATGCTTAGCCCAGAAGCGTGCTGCCTCGTCATCGCGGGTGAGGTTCTCGTCGGCAGCACCCTCGAACACCGTCACGTAGAGGTCCTTCGGATTCAGCCCGAGCACATCCACCAGATACTCCCACGCCATGTCGATGGCACCCTCCTTGAAGTAGTCGCCGAAGCTCCAGTTGCCCAGCATCTCGAACATCGTGTGGTGGTATGTGTCGTGGCCCACCTCCTCAAGGTCGTTATGCTTACCGCTCACGCGCAGACACTTCTGCGAGTCAGCCCTGCGGCGTGGCTCCGGGGCACGAGTGCCCAGGATAATATCTTTCCACTGGTTCATTCCCGCATTGGTGAACATCAGTGTGGGGTCGTCTTTTATCACCATTGGAGCAGAGGGAACGATAGTGTGTCCCTTGCCCTCGAAGAATCGTAAGAACGATTCACGTATCTCATTAGCTGTCATAATATGTTATATGGTTTTTATATCGTCATTTCCATTTCGGCATGCAAATATAGGCATAATTTTGAAAATACACGCCATTGCGGTTAAAAAATACTTTTTTAAAAGCAAAAAAGTCGCCATTTATTTTGCATTCAGATTTAAAACGATTATTTTTGCAGTCGTAAAAGTGAAATAAAATAGCTTCTATGCCGAAACCGCAGAAATTGTATTACAGCATCCGCGAGGTAGCCAAGATGTTCTCACTCAACGAGAGCACCCTTCGCTACTGGGAGACCGAGTTCCCCCATCTGCGTCCGAAGACCAACAGTCAGGGAGTGCGTCAGTACACCGACAAGGACATTGAGCAGATACGTGTCATCCACAATCTCGTGAAGGTACGCGGCTTCAAGCTTGCCGCTGCCAGTCGCATGCTTCATGCCAACCGTCAGGGAGCCGAGCGCACGGCAGAGGTTATCCAAACCCTCACGTCTGTAAAAGACCAGCTGTTGTCGCTGAAGCGACATCTCGAGGGTGTTATCTGATTACTATTTTTTTCATAAAATTTTTTTCATAAAAAGTATTTTTAAGTTTTTTTGATTTCTAAGGTTGAGCAGTGATGCCCGGCCTTTTTTGTGTCTTTACCTCCGCAAAAAACGAATCCAAAAAAATAGGGGTGTAAAGAGCCTGTTTCTTTCGGAGTTTTGCTAGCGTTTTTATCTGTCGGGAGATAACAAGTGGGGTATTGTTTGTCGTTTTCTCGAATTTATTTCGTAACTTCGCAGCAGAATCGTTAACAACTAAAAATAACACAGTAATGACAGAGAAAATGAAGGTTAATTCGCTCAAGGCATGGCTGCTGGGCATTCGTCCTACTAGCCTGGGTGGCTCGCTAGTGACAGTGATGATAGGTTCGGGTTTGGCGCACGGTACTGATCCTAAGCATTTCTCGTGGACAGTGGCAGTGTTGTGCCTGCTGTTCGCATGGTTTGTGCATGTGGCTGCCAATCTCATCAACGATGTCGTTGACTTTGAGCGTGGGCTCGACAAGAGCGACCCCGACCGCATCGACCGCATCTACGCCAACGGCTTCCTCACGAAGCGCGCCATGTATGTGGGTACCGCCGTGTGCCTGGTGCTGGGGTGTCTCGTGGGACTTACCATCTTGTGGATGGTGCACGACAAGCTGATATGGGGCGGTTGGGAGATTCTCGCCATGGGTGCGGTGATAGTGGCTTGCACATTCCTCTATAGCGTGTACTTCGCCTATCACGGTCTGGGTGACCTGGCAGTGCTGCTGTGCTTCGGGCTTATACCTGTCTGCGGCACTTTCTACGTGCTCACCTACACGCTGACATGGGACGCTGTGTGGGCATCGATAATAGCAGGGGCATCGATAGACACACTGCTGATACTGAACAACTACCGCGACCGCGACGAGGATCCTGAGGCCGGCAAGCACACCAGCGTGGCTATCATGGGCGAGCCCTTCGGACGGTTCCTTTACCTCGGCGCAGGACTGATATGCATAGTGATGCTCCTGCTGCTCTACGCCGACGGGATGATAAGCATCTGGGGACTGCTATACACGACAATACCGTACCTCATCCTGCATATCGGATCGTGGATAAAGCTCAACCGCATACGTATCGGCAACGCGCTGAACGTGGTGTACTACGAGAGTCCGCGCAACTTCACCATTCTCGGTCTGCTCACCACCATAGCGCTGTGGTGATGAGGGACGGGCAACAGGACTGCGTATGAAGGCATTGATGCGACTGGCATACATGGGGTGGTGGTTTGTGAGAGCCCGTTTCATGGGGCGTCGGCGACCACTGCAGAGCGTGGTATTCGTGACAAGCGGATGCGATGCCACCTGCCGACACTGCACCCTCTGCACGCGACAGGAGAAGTGTTTCAAGCCCTTTGACGCCATCGCCGCCGACCTCGACTACTGCTATGCGCAGGGAGCACGGCTGCTCGATATCGAGGGGGTGTATCTCACAGAGTGGCACGACGGCAGTCATACGGCAGCAGATATATTCAGCCTGGCACGCGAGAAGGGTTTTTACAGTGTCTCCACCATGGTGAAGGCGCACGACTATGGCGCATGGCAACAGATGAATGCCGACGCCGACGTGGTGTGGGTGAGCGTGAGGGGTATCGACGACTGCCGCTGCCTCGAGACGATGACGGGTGCCTCGCTATACATGGTGGTGAATGCCGACAACCGCGGTGAGATAGCCCCGGTGATGGAATTCGTCAGAGAGCATGAGGGCATACGGCAGATAGCGTTTAACATGCACACACCCTTTGCCGGCACAGAAGAGAAGGCACTCAGCGAGAGCCAGCGCGGTGAGGTGATACGGAGTCTGATAGACTACAAGCGCAGGGGTTATCGCATAATGAACAGCGTGGCGGGACTGAAGAATATGCTCACGCTGCGGTTTAAGCGCCACTGCTGGATATGCAACTTCATCTACTGCGACGGTCGCCGTTCGCCACAGTGTATCGACGACATGGCGAGTGGTATGTGCGAGAAATGCGGATTCAGCATGGCGGGAGAGATGAGCGCGGTGTTTGCCATGAAGCCCGACACCATCCTCGCAGGGCTGGGGGTAAGGTTGTGAGGAGTTTTTAAGGGAGTTTAAGGAGTTAAGGAGTTAGGGAGTTAAGACAATTGACTCTACCACACCTACCCATGCGTATTGTACCACCACCCGGGGTGGTGGAAAAAATAAATATACTCTGCATTATGAACTCTTCACTTTTCGTTTTTAACTTTTCACTCCGACCGAAAGGGAGGTAAAATAATAACCGGATATGAAACGAATTCTTTTAACAATTGTCATCATTGCCGCATGCCTGGCAGGAGAGAAAGCCATGGCAGCGTCGCGGTTGCATGTCATCGACTTGACATGTGAGAATCTACACAACCCTCTGGGCATCGACACCGCCACACCACGACTGAGTTGGAAACTTGCCAGTAGCCGTCAGGGCGATAGTCAGACCGCTTACGAGATAGAGGTGGCATCGAGCGAAGCACTGCTCACGGCTGGCGAAGCCGACTTGTGGCGCTCGGGTAGGGTGGCATCGGCACAGAGTGTATTGGTGGCTTACGGCGGCAAGGCACTTCATCCGCGTGATGTGGCATACTGGCGTGTGCGTCCCTACGATGTGAAAGGCAAGCCCAGCGAATGGAGCGAAGTGGCACTGTTCGGTGTGGGGTTTGTGGAAGGCACGCAGATGGAAGGCAGATATATCGCCATGTCGGCAGAGAATCCCGACCGCAAAGCACCGATTTTCCGCAAGAAGATAAATGTCAGCGGCGATGGTATGGCCGTTGCCTACGTGAATTCATTAGGATATCATGAGCTGTATGTCAACGGTGTGAAAGCCGACCAGCATGTGTTGCAGCCGGCAGTGTCGCAGCTCACAAAACGCTCGCTAATCGTTGCCTACGACATCAGCAGCCTGTTGCGTGAGGGTGAGAACGACATCGCCGTGTGGGCAGGACAGGGATGGTATAAGAAGACATTGTTTAAGAATGCCGTTGACGGTCCGCTGGTGAAGATGGAGATAGCACAGCAGCGTGGCGGCGTGTGGCAGACGATAGCCTCTACCGATGCTACATGGGATGTCGGCGACAGCGGTTATCGCGACCTCGGCACGTGGAATGCGTGGGAGTTCTTCGGCGAGAAAGTGGATGGACGACTCATGCCACAGACACTCACGGCAGGCGATTTGGATAAACTCACATACACAAAAGCCGTTGAGATTGCGGTGAGCGGAATGACAGCAACGCAGCAGATGTTCCCTGGCAATGCCGTCATAGCACGACTGAAACCGAAGTCGATAGTGAAGACAGGCGAGAAGAAATGGCTCGTGGATATCGGCAGGGTGATCACCGGATGGTTTGAGATGACCATGAGCGGGCTCGAAAGCGGCAGTGAGGTGCGCATGGACTATGCCGACGGTATGGATGAAGAGGGAAAACTCTATTCGCAGAAGGAATATGATATCTATGTCGCTGCAGGCAACGGCACTGAGACATTCTGCAATAAGTTCAACCACCATGCCTATCGCTTTGTCACTGTCTCGGGAGTAGAAGATATCGAGTCGGTGACAGGCATTCAGATGTCGGGCGACTATGAATCGACATCCACGTTTGAGTGCTCCGACAACGACATCAACGCCGTTCACAATCTCATCAACTACACCCTCCGCTGTCTGGCATTCAGCGGTTATATGGTGGACTGCCCACATATTGAGCGCATGGGATATGGCGGCGACGGCAACTCATCGACACTAACCCTGCAGACGATGTACGATGCACTGCCCACATACAAAAACTGGATGCAGGCATGGCGCGATGTGATACACCCCGACGGCGGACTGCCACATGTGGCTCCCGAGTATCGCTGCGGTGGAGGACCATACTGGAACAGTTTTATTATTAAGGCACCCTGGAATACGTTTGTCAACTATGGCGACAAGTCGTTCATCGCCGATACCTACGAGGCAATGTGCCGTTGGCTCGATTTTGTGAAGTCGCATTCCAGCGATGGACTTCTTCGCCCTTGGCCCGACACCGATTACCGTGCATGGTATCTCGGCGACTGGATTGCGCCTGACGGTATTGATGTCACTGACAGGCAATCGGTTGACATGGTTAACAACTGCTGTGTGAGCGAGTGTCTGCAGAAGATGAGCAGCATTGCGCACTTGCTTGGAAAGGATGCCGACAGCCGCCGCTTTGAGGCGTGGCGCAAGGATTTGAATGAGAGGATACACGCTGAGTTTTATCATCCCGAAGACTCCACCTACGCCTCCCGCGTGCCCATCGACATCGCCTACGCCCTTGTGGCCGGTGTAGTGCCTGAGAATCTCCGCCAGGCAGTATCCGATAAGCTCGAAAAACTGTCGCGTGGGAAGTACAACAGCCACATCGCAGTGGGCCTCACCGGTGTGCCCATCTTCACGGAGTGGGCCGTCGACGAGCACAAAGCCGACCTCATGGCCGACATTCTCCGTCAGCACGATGCCCCAGGCTACCTCTACATGGTAGACCACGGTGCCACCGCCACGTGGGAATACTGGACAGGTCGCCGCAGCTACGTCCACAACTGCTTCAACGGCATCGGCTCATGGTTCTACACAGCCCTCGCCGGCATCCGCACTAACTGTCCCCCCACACTCTACACTCTACACTCTACACTCTACACTCCAACTTACACCATCTCCCCGCAGATGGCACATGGAGTCGACTGGGTGAAGTCAACCCGCGAGACACCCTACGGCCAGATAGCCGTCGAGTGGCACCGCACCGGCACCACCGCCACGTTCGACATCGAGATACCCGTGGGACTCAAAGTGGCATTCAGTTCGCAGAATGTGAAGCGCATCACGCACGTAGATGGTAAACGCCAAAAAGCCGATGTGCAGTTATTGATGCTCCATTCCGGCAAGCACCGCATCACTGCCGAGCTGCAGTAATGCAAAACTTCTAATTCATACAAAGAAATCAGCCGGCAGCATCACAACTGGATGCTGCCGGCTGTTGTTTTTGTCTTTTCTGCTATTGGGAAAAGAAGATTCTGCTGTCAAGCACGGATAGTGGTACTGTCAAGCACGGATAGTGATACTGTCAAGCTTTGATAGTGGTACTGTCAAGCACGGATAGTGATACTGTCAAGCTTTGATAGTGGAGTGTGGTGTGCTGTCGGCTGCTTTTGCCTGTTCTCCTTCTCTTATCATGCGGCACCACTTGCGATAACCGAAGATGGCTATTACGACGTATAGCGCGTAGAGCGATGCCTTGAAGGGAATGCCTTTGTAGACGTAGAGTGTGCTGCTGATGGCGTCGACGACTATCCATAGGAGCCACTGCTCTGCGTACTTGTGGGCGAGAGCCCATAGTGCTACGATGCTCAGTGCCGATGTGAAGCTGTCGGTAATGGGTACGCTGCTGTCGGTGAAGTGGATGAGCACTTCGTAGATGGCAAACCACAGGGCGAGCAGGACGACGATAGTTGGCAGGACGAGCCGGCGGGGGAAGAAGGTGATTCTGTTCTGGTGGCTGTCTTGCTGGCTGCTGATGGTGGTGCTGTCGCCATTGTTGCTCTTCCTTTTCCACATCCAGAAGCCGTAGATGGCGGCGAGGGCGTAGTAGACGGCCATGCCGAAGTCGGCGTATAGTCCGGCACGGAAGTAGAGCATCATGTCGACGAGGGGCATGATGATGCTCACTATCCACAGCCATATCGAGGCGCGGTATTCGAGCAGTATGTAGATGATGCCGAGCACGGCACCGATGAAATCGAG
>CACZRN010000139.1 GCA_902783625.1 uncultured Prevotellaceae bacterium | reverse complement strand
TAGAGCCCCTTGATAAGGGGCGGCTATAATGCGGGGATAATTAAAATCCTTCGCTTACGCCGTTTCCTTAACAAGGAAACTCAAACGAGCAGAACTTTAGATTTCATTTGCGAGCATTAACAGATTAACAAATTAACGGATTAACTTCATTGATCCTTAAACAACAATAAAAAATTATAAACTATGAGACTTATCATTGAACCTAACTACGAGCAGCTGTCACGATGGGCTGCAGAGCATGTAATCAAACGCATTAACGAGTTCAACCCCACCCCCGACCACAAGTTTGTGCTCGGACTGCCTACGGGATCATCGCCCGTCGGTATGTATAAGGCACTCGTTGAAGCCTGCCGCGAAGGTAGGGTGTCGTTTAAAAACGTCATCACATTCAACATGGACGAGTATGTCAACCTTCCTGAGGAGCATCCCGAGAGCTACCACTCGTTCATGGCCACGAACCTGTTCAACCACATCGACTGCCCGAAAGAGAACATCCATATCCTTAACGGCAACGCTGCCGACCTCGATGCTGAGTGCCGTCGCTATGAGGAGATGATTGAGGAAGCAGGAGGCATCGACCTCTTCATCGGAGGTATAGGCCCCGACGGACACATTGCCTTCAACGAGCCGGGATCGTCGCTCACATCGAGGACACGAGTGAAGACACTCACCACCGACACCATCATCGCCAACTCGCGCTTCTTCGAAGGCGACGTGAACAAAGTGCCGAAGCATGCACTCACAGTGGGTGTGGGCACAGTGATGGCAGCACGCGAGGTGATGATACTCGTGAACGGACACCACAAGGCACGCGCATTGCAGGCAGCAGTGGAAGGCGGAGTGACACAGATGTGGACAATAAGCGCACTGCAGATGCATCAGCACGGAATAATAGTATGCGACGAAGCAGCCACAGACGAGATAAAAGTAGGTACGTACAAATATTTCAAAGACATAGAAAAAGATAATCTTTAGGTCTAAAACAACAATATCATGAAACTCAACCTTAGTTCACAAATCGTATTGAACAAGATACCAGTGGAGATCTACCAGCCTCAAAACGCTGTGGACCGCTCTGAGTTGACACGATACGAGAAAATTGTGACCGACATATTCCCGAAGGCAGAGGAAGGTGCCAGTCATATTGCCGACCAGATAGAGGCAGAGATAAAAGCCAGGCAAAGGGAAGGAAAATACTGCGTGCTCGGACTCGGCACGGGACTGTCGCTCACTCCTGTGTACAAAGAACTCATAAAGCGTCACAAGGCAGGGAGCCTGAGCTTCAGCAACGTGGTGGTGTTCAACGCATACGAATACTTCCCCCTCACCGACACCACGAAGAACAGCAGCATACGCCAGCTGCGTGCACGGCTGCTAGATCATGTGGATATCCCTGCGCAGAATATCTTCTCGTTCGACGGAACGATAGAGCAAGACAAGGTGCAGGAGTCGTGCCGCCTCTACGAGCAGCGCATTGAGTCGTTCGGGGGCATAGATATCATGCTATTGGGCGTGGGACGTGTGGGAAACATCGCCACCAACGAGCCAGGTTCGGGAATCACATCAACGTCGAGGATACTGCTCGTGAACCAACTGTCGCGTGAAGAGATGACCATGAGCTTCGGTTCAACCGAGCCCGTGCCGCCATGCTCCATAACACTCGGAATAGCCAACATACTCAAGGCGCGCAAGATATTCCTCGCGGCATGGGGTGAGGAGAAAGCCGACATCATACGCGAGACGGTGGAAGGAAAGATTACCGACACCATACCAGCATCGTTTCTGCAGACACACAACAATGCCCACGTGGTGTGCGACCTGTCGGCAGCAAGCAGACTGACGCGAATCATACACCCCTGGCTCGTGAAGTCGTGTACATGGAACGACAAGCTGGTGCGCTCGGCATTGGTGTGGCTATGTCTGAAGACAGGAAAGCCGATACTGAAGCTGACGAACAAAGACTACAACGAGAACGGGCTCACCGAGTTGCTTGCTCTCTATGGCTCGGCATACAATGCAAACATAAAGATCTTCAACGATCTGCAGCACACCATCACCGGATGGCCTGGAGGTAAGCCCAATGCCGACGACACCTATCGCCCCGAGCGCTCAAAGCCATATCCGAAACGCGTTATCGTGTTCTCGCCACATCCCGACGACGACGTGATAAGCATGGGAGGCACAATACAGCGACTCGTCACACAAGGTCACGAGGTGCACATTGCCTACGAGACATCGGGAAACATTGCAGTCGGCGATGAGGAGGTGACACGCTTCATGCACTTCATAAACGGATTCAACCAACTGTTCGGCGGTGACAAAGACGAGGTGATAAAGAACAAGTACAAGACCATAAAGAGTTTTCTCGCCAACAAAAAGAAAGACGATCTCGACACCCGTGATATTCTCACGATAAAAGGACTCATACGCCGCGGTGAGGCTCGCACAGCTTGTACATACAACAAGATACCTCTCTCACACGTACACTTCCTCGACCTCCCCTTCTATGAGTCGGGCAAGATAGAGAAGCTGCCGATGACAGAAGCCGACGTAGAGATAGTGAGAGCGTTGCTGCAAGAGGTGAAGCCGCATCAGATATATGTTGCCGGCGATCTTGCCGATCCCCATGGCACCCACCGTAAATGTACCGATGCCGTGCTTGCCGCCATCGACTTGGAGAAAGAGGCTGGCGCAGAATGGCTGAAGGAATGCCGCACATGGATGTATCGCGGCGCATGGGCAGAATGGGAGATAGAGAATATCGAGATGTGTGTGCCGATGAGTCCTGAGGAGCTCCGTGCTAAGCGAAACGCAATACTGAAGCATCAGTCGCAGATGGAGAGTGCTCCCTTCATGGGCAACGATGAGCGACTCTTCTGGCAACGTGCCGAGGACAGAAACCGTGCCACAGCAGCACTCTACGATCAACTCGGACTGGCATGCTACGAGGCTATGGAAGCCTTCGTGGAGTATAAACCGATATAACGATAACGAAAACGGAAACGCTAACTTTGAACTATGAACCATGAACTGACAAATGTTGCATCGGCTTTTTTGCTGGAAGGTAAGATAGCCGAGATAAAACCTTTAGGCAACGGACTTATTAACGACACCTTCAAGATAGCCACTGCCGACGAGGCTACTCCCGACTATGTCTTGCAACGGATAAACATCGCCATCTTCAAAGATGTCGATTTGTTGCAGCACAACATCGAAGTGGTGACACGTCATATCCGCCGCAAACTCGAGATGCGGGGCGAGAAAGACATCAATCGCAAGGTGCTCACCTTTGTGCCTACCGCCGACGGGAAGACTTATCTGCAGGCAGCCGACGGCACATTCTGGCGAATAGCGGTGTTTATCCCCGAATCGTTTACATACGAGACGGTGAACCCCGACTATTCCTATTTTGCAGGCAAGTCGTTCTCAGAGTTTGAGGCAATGCTCACCGACGTTCCCGAACAGCTGGGAGAGACGATTCCTGATTTCCACAACATGGCGCTCCGCCGGCGTCAGCTCGACGAGGCAACGAAAGAAGATAAAGTGGGAAGGGTGAAGGAAGTGAGCAATCTGCTCAACGAGATCTACGACCACGTGGAACACATGTGCATGGCCGAAGAGCTGTATAAAGAAGGACGGCTGCCCAAGCGCATCTGCCACTGCGACACGAAGGTGAACAATATGCTCTTCGACAAAGACGGCCACGTGCTCTGCGTGATCGACCTCGACACTGTGATGCCGAGCTTCGTGTTCTCCGACTACGGCGACTTCCTGCGCACAGGAGCTAACTTCGTGGCCGAAGACTGTCCCGACCTGAAGGATGTAGGCTTCAATATGGAGATTTTCCGTGCTTTCACCGAAGGATATATCGAAGGGTCGGAGTCGTTCCTCACGCCGATAGAGCGCGACAACCTGCCCTTCGCAGCAGCACTGTTCCCGTTCATGCAGGCAGTGAGATTCCTCACCGACTACATCAACGGCGATACATACTACAAAATCCAGTATCCTGAGCACAACCTCGTCAGGACAGAAAACCAGATGGCACTCTTCCGCGATGTAGTGCGGCATGAAGGAGAAATGAACGATTTCATAAAGAGATTAACACGATGAAGACGCTGAAAGTAGAACACCTGGGCGGCATTCATCGCCCCCTTGCCGCCGACGTCCCGGCACTGCTCGACGCGGCAGGCATCGGATTTGAAGAAATAGCATGTGCACCATGGGCAGAGGAATATCCCTACCAGCCGGAGGTGAAGGTGCGCATCGGCATCACCGACGAGGCATTCCTGCTCCACTATGTTGTCAGCGAGGAGTATGTGGCAGCGGCGGCAGATGCCGACAACGGCGCCGTGTGGGAGGACTCGTGCTGCGAGTTCTTCTGCCAGCCAGAGAACGACGGCACATACTACAACGTAGAGTGCAACTGCATGGGCACACTGCTCATGGGATTCGGTAGCAGCCGCGACGGCAGGCAACTGGCTCCTAAGGAGACGCTGAAGTCTATCCGAAGGTGGTCGTCGCTGAACCCTGAGCCAATCAGTAATTGCGACAATACCCACATCGACAAAAGGACATTACCGCTGCAAAAGCAGGAGGGGAAACCTTGGCAGCTGGCTCTCGTCGTACCATTCACGGCATTTTTCCGCCACAATATAACAATGAAGAAAGGGAAGATAATAAGAGCAAACTTCTATAAATGCGGCGACAAGCTGCCAAATCCTCACTTCCTCGCCTGGAACGACATATCCCTACCACATCCAAACTTCCATTGTCCCGATCACTTCGGAACATTAAACCTCCTATAACCTCACCCGAGGGCAGGAACATCCACCTCACCCTTCGGTTTTCAGTTTTGGGTTTTCGGTTTTCGGTTTTATGTCGCTTCTCTCCATGAAGTTTGTCTGCACCTCAGCCGAGAGCAAGCTCTCCGCGTCCGGTTTGCACAAACTTTCAACTTTCAATTTTCAATTATCAACTTTCAACCTCCTTTGGGGATGGACCGAGGACAGGCGTTTCATTTCTTTAAATACCTTACCCAAGCATACGGACGACGATGGCTCAGATAGTCATCGTCGTACATGTTTTCATAGGCTTCACGTTCCATCGATATATTATGATAGGCATTGCCCCGCATGAAAATACGCACAATCCATTCGGCAAGATACCACACGTAGAACCCCACGAATAGCATCTCACGCATCTGCGCCGTGTGGATACTTTCATGACGTATCACACGCAGCGTCACCCTACTGCTGTCGCGGCAGAAGAGAACACCAAACAGATTGATGGCATCAAAACGCTTTGGCGGAATCAGACGATTGCGGATTATTATCATGGTGAAAACGGGGAAAGGTGATTGTTATCGTTTCACTACCCTTGCGGCGAGAGTGCCTGTGGGTGTGTGGGCGGCGAGGATATAAACGCCGTTGCTGAGCCCCGAGAGGCTGATAGCGTCGTCGCTGACAGGGGTATATCTCACTGCCGCACCCTTTGCGTCGTATAAACTAAGCCTCTCCACTGGCTTGTCGGCAGACCATCGCAGGGTGTCGGTGACAGGATTGGGAGTCACCGTCAGCTTGCCGCGCTTCTTTGCCTTGGGCATCGTGATGCCACTGGTGGGATGCGGAGCGAAACGGTGATGCCCGGCACCGATGAGGAATATCTGCAGTCCGTCAGCGTAGCCCAGTGGGATGGTACCCTCTACGCTGCTTGCGGCACGGTTGCCATCGTAGATGGTCTGCTCGGCAGACGTGGCGGGGACATATACAGTGGCGGTGGTACCTACAGGAACTGTCACATCAACGACACCCTCCTCACGCTGCCAGGCCACACGTATCATTCCATAAGGAGTAGGCTTTGCACCCTCTGCCCATGTAATGCCAGAGGGATACTGCGGGTCGATGAAGAAATGGCGGTATCCACCAGCCTCCACGTCAGGACGTATGCCTGCGACAGCCTGATAGAACCATGTACCAATGCCGTTGTAGCAATTGTGCACATGACTGCGTTGCCCATCCCAGTATTCCCACGTGGCTGTGGCACCGTTGGCAATCATGTGGAGATATCCGGGGTAGTCGGGTTGGCGAAGGATGTCTGCCATAAGGTCGGCTTGACGATAGCGCACAGCCCACTCGGTGAATATAGGTACGCCAAACAATCCTGCGGCTATATGCTTACCATATTTATTATTACTGTCACTTACCAGTCGCCGCACCACTCTGTTCTCTTGCGTTTCAGTCTCAGGCACGCCAGCCAGCAGGGCATAGGCCTGATCTAGAGGAGTGCCGTTGGCATAGTAACCCGCGGTGTGGTAGTATTTGGCATGGATGGCCTTATTGAGTTGCTGACGTCTGTCGTCAAACTGCTGCGCATCATCTTCTTTGCCAAGCAGACGAGCCATCGTTGTCATATTGGCGAGGCAGTCGCTGATGAAGCAATTGTTGGCATGGATTACCGACTCACCACCCACGTCGACACCGTCAGGTGCAAGCCAGTCACCGAGAAACCACATGCGGTTTGGTGTATCGGGCCATGGCTGGAGAAGTCCGTCGACGGTATATTTTTCTACATAGTCGAGCCAATGTTTCATCTGCTCGTAATATCTCTCCATGGGGCGTCGGTCGCCATAATTGAGATACATGCGCCAGGGAGCTTTCACAAAGAAGCCACTCCAATAAGGTCCGCCACCTCCGCCACCTGCCGGTGCTACATAGGGCAGCGATCCGTCGGCATCAACATTATCACTCCATGCCGACAGCCAGTTCATAAAAGTAGGCTGCACATCATACATAGTCTGCAACGTCATCGTCGACGAGTTGCCGTCGCCACCATAACCCATGCGCTCAAGATGAGGGCAATCAACCATATAGCCTGAGAAGGTCAGGCACTCCATGGTATAGTGAATCATGTCGTGAATGGCATTCAGATTCTCATCGCTACATGCAAATGATGCCACGTCGCCAGTCTTTGGCAATGCACTTATCTGCAGTGCCTCAGCCTTGAAATCGGAGGCACCCGCTATGTGCACATAACGGAAAGCATGATGATGGAAACGGTTGCAGAATGTCTCTTTGTCGTCGCCACGAGGGATATAAGTATCGCTCTCTCCCTGACTCTCGAATGTACCTCCAACGGGGATATAGTCGCTGTATTCCATTGTCACGGCGTTGCCCTTTGTCAATCCCTCGAAATCTACATGCAGCCATCCTGTCACCACACGTCCGAAATCAATCACTCTGGAGCCGTCATCCTGCAGTGTGAGTGTCACAGGCTCTATATGGTCAGTGATACGGTTACCCTCAAACAACTGCGGCGTGGCAATCATATCACTAACGTCGTACACCTTAACACTCCCCCATATGCTAGAAGCATTGGCGTTCACACGTTCACCGCCGAACATCAGCGGATACCAGTTGACAGTATATAGATACCCCGTACTCTTTCCTTGCCAAGTGGCGTCGCTCTGCGATAACAACTGCCATGAACCGTCGACAAGTTGACATATCTCCGCCTTCAGCAACGGACAGCCATACTGCGCCTTGAAAGTAGTGGTCTTATACCATCCCTGACCTATCCACGCAATTATCTCGTTATCACCCTCAACTATGTATGGTGTTATGTCGTAAGTGACGATAAGAGAATGCTTATCCAACTGCGACATTGCAGGTTGAAGCACGTTATCTCCGACACGCTGTCCGTTAACGAATAGCTCATGATATCCCAACGAATTCAGATATGCAAAGACCGGGCCATTGCCTGGTGTGGCTATATTCACTGTTGTGCGCAGTTGTGCCACCACAGCATCGTTGCCTATATACTCACCTCTCATGCCATCAAGTATTCCCACTGCGAATCGCTCCACGCTGCTCCACTTCGTTGCTGCACCTTGCTCATCCCAAGTGCGCAGTCGCCAATAGCATAGTTGTCTGCTAGCCAGAGTCTTACCTTCATAGGGCACCATCACCTGCTCAGCAGACATCACTTTCCCCGACTGCCACATATCAGCGTTGCCCGCAGCAAGAGCGACACTATCGCTACCCACCTCAATCTCATAGGCAGTCTGTCGCTGTCCTACACGATTGAGGGTATTTTTCCAACTGAAATGAGGCACTGTGGTGTCTATCCCTAAAGGAGCACGCATACCCTCGCAGCGCAGGTCATACACCTGCCCAGACATACTTATAGTGCACAGCAGCAATACAGATGCACACACTAAGCGTCTAGTCATTAGCCTTGTCATTTATCGTATCCGTTATCAATTATTACCTTTGGCAAAGATAATCACAAAATCCGAAACGCACAAAACATAATAATGTTTTTATTTCCACATCAACATTATTTCACTATCAAGCACAGATAATAGCTATGAAGAGAAACAAATATTAAAAAATGTGCGTTTTTTCGAGATTTGTCCTTTGCGTTTCTGTTTTTTCATCGTATCTTCGCATGTTGAACCTTTATTTCTGATAAATGCCGCCCGAATTGATGGGTGAGATAACACTGAAAGAGTATGAAAAAAGTTGTTGGAATCGGTGAAGTGCTTTGGGATTGTCTGCCTGAGGGGCGACAGCTTGGCGGTGCACCGGCAAACTTCGCCTATCATTCTGCCAGAATGGGGATGAATGCTGTGGTGGTGAGTGCTATTGGCGACGATAGTCTCGGAAGGGAAATCATCGAACGACTAGACGAGAAGAGTCTGCCACACTGTCTCTCTGTGGTACCATTCGCAACGGGCACCGTAGAAGTGGAACTGGGTGAAGCCGGCATTCCGAAGTATAATATAAAAGAGGGTGTGGCATGGGATAACATCCCCTACACCGATGCACTGAGGGCAATAGCCGCTGATGCGCAGGCAGTGTGTTTCGGTTCTTTGGCACAACGCAGCAGTATTAGTCGTCAAACGATATATTCATTCCTCGATGATATGCCACGCCGCGACGATGTGCTGAAGGTGTTCGACATAAATCTCAGGCAGAGTTTTTATTCTAAAGAGATAATCGAAGACAGTCTGAAGCGGTGTAACATCCTGAAG
>CACZRN010000138.1 GCA_902783625.1 uncultured Prevotellaceae bacterium | reverse complement strand
GAAAAATTCTGCAGCGAAGTCCGATGTCAGTGGGAATAATGTTCTCATTGGTCGAGACGTTACAAATCGAAAGCCCGAAGGTGAAGTTGTTGTTATAAAGAATAGTACGAAAATAAAAAGTCCTGGCGGAACAACTATTACCAAAGATTTTGAAGTAAAGCCAGGTGCAGAGTTTGAAATAAGTGTTGAACAATAAAAAGAAAGAATTATGAAAAAGTTATTTTTTTCTGCTTTATTGGCATTCCTCTGTTCAGGTGTATCAGCCCAACTGATATCTACAGGCTTGCTCGACGTAATGAAAGAGCGTGGAGAGAGTGATTATGGCTGGAATATGAATAGTATATCACTTTATGATGACACACTTTTTGCATCTACGATGTATGGTATATACTATAAAGACTTAAAAAGCGATGGCCACTGGAGTCCCCTTGGAAATATTTCACTTGCCGTGGATGATTTGGTAAAGAATGGAGATCATATTGTCGCTGTTGCGAGATTATCAGAAGACGCTTCAGAAATTAAGCGCAGAGATGCTGCTCAAGCATTAATTCTTTCTGATGATAATGGTAAAACATACGAGGTTGATTCTTTAAAAGAATTTAGTGAGGGTTTTTATTCTGATAGAATAACCTCTTTAACTCAGAATCCTTCGCGTAAAGAACAATTATTTCTCATATCAGAGATATTAGAAGATAATCGTTATCGCAATCTAGGGCTATTTATTTCCAATGACAATGGCAAGCGCTGGTTGGAAGTGTCAAAAGAAAACGGTGCATCTATACCTCCAATTGGACTGTATGAAGATCCGTCTCATGTGGGTTGTGTGGGAAGAGTTTATATGAATCCTCATGATGCCGATATGGGCTTTATTGTTGGAATGGAGGCTCATTGGGAAGGTATTAAAGGGGCGCTTTTGCGAACAAATGATTGTTTTGCCGTAGTGGATAAAATAACCGAATTGGATGGTGCAGATGTTCATGATAATGCTCCGCAGAGTATTCTGTTTAATAAAGAGAACAAAAACATAATGCTCATGAGTGTAGGAAATGGAATACTGAAATCAACCGACGGAGGTAATAATTGGACATTTAAGCTAAAAGTAGACGGACGAAAAGAAAACGAATTTTTTACCAATATAGTATATGACAAAGACATTCCTAATGTTGTTTATGCTTTATCAACCGCACACCCCTTTGCCTCCTTTGAAAAGAAAAAATTATTTCATATATATGTGTCGGATGATGATGGAGAAACTTGGAATCTTGCATGTACGATAAATGATCATTCTGTTAATTATCATTATATAACACATTATGGTACTTGGATGCACTTGAATCTCCTTGTTCCATACACCAATAAACTATTTATCTGCTGCGATGATGATGTCTTTTATCTTGACACGACAGATATACAGACAGGTATTTCATCTGTTAGCACAGAAGATTGCATCGGTGATGGTTTTATTTACGACCTTCAGGGCCGTCGGCTGAGTGCAGAGCCAGCTCATGGAATCTACATCAAGGACGGCAAGAAGATTGCGAGATAAGGAGATGCCCCCTATTATCCCCCGGTGGAGGATGTGCAGAAAGATTTGATGAGAGTAATTAACTACAGATTGCGGTCGCTTACCTAAAAGACACGCACAATCTCTTTGCAGCTGCATGTTCATGTGCAGACGGCTATATCATTGCCTGTTTTTTAAGGAAAGAATTGGGCGCAGAAGAAAAAAATATAAATTTTAGTCGCTGTAAATGAAAAAAAGTTTGTAACTTTGCAGCCCGATATGTGTAGTCTCGACCAATTGAGGATTGATCTGATGCAGGTGAACGGTGCTCCCGAAGAGCGCAAAATGCATCTGACAGACGATTTCTTCGAAGCCGTCGGGGCCACCGAAGTCAGTCGCGGCGACGTTGATGTGACGCTGAAGGTGTCGGCTTTGGGCAGTAGCTTCCGGGTCGATTACTCCTTTTGCGGCACGCTAGTGTTGCCGTGCGACATTTGTCTCGACGATATGGCTCAGCCCGTGGAGGGCAGCGGGAGCCTTGTCGTCAGACTCGGGAAAGAGCCAAGTGAGGACGGCGACACCATCGTCATCGACGAGAACGAAGGAATGCTCGACATGGCATGGTACGTCTACGAATCGATAGCGCTGAGCATACCCATCAGGCACGTGCATGAGACTGGTAAGTGCAACGTGGCCATGACCGAACTCACACGTGAGTACATCGCCGATTCCGACGGCGAGAGGTCGGCTGCCCGAAGCAGCGATGAGGAGCAGGACATCGATCCGCGCTGGGCAAAACTCAAAGACTTGAATATTTAAAAACTGAAAGAATTTAAAAAGTTTATAGTATTATGGCACATCCTAAAAGAAGACAATCGAACACTCGTACCGCTAAGCGTAGAACACACGACAAGGCCGTAGCTCCAACATTGGCAGTATGCCCAAACTGCGGTGCTTACTATGTTTATCACACCGTATGCCCGACATGTGGCTACTATCGCGGTAAGGTGGCTATCGAGAAAGAACTGGCTGAATAAGCTCTGAAATGGGAAAAATCAATGCGATAATCACAGGCGTCGGCGGATATGTGCCCGACTATGTGCTGACAAACGAAGAGTTGTCGCGCATGGTGGACACTACCGACGAGTGGATTATGACGCGTGTAGGTATCAAGGAGCGTCACATACTCACCGAGGAAGGACTGGGCACGAGCTACATGGCTCGTAAGGCGGCAAAGCAACTGCTGCAGAAGACCGGCACCGACCCCGATACTATCGATGCCCTGATTGTTACCACCACAACGCCCGACTACAAGTTCCCCTCTACGGCAAGCATCGTTTTGGGTAAGCTGGGACTGAAGAACGCTTTCGCCTTCGACTTCTCTGCGGCATGCTGCGGTTTCCTTTATTCGCTCGACGTGGCAGCTTCGATGATACAAAGCGGCCGCTACAAGAAGATAATGGTGATCGGTGCCGACAAGATGTCGTCGATGGTCGACTATCAAGACCGTGCGACATGCGTGCTCTTCGGCGACGGAGCCGGAGCAGTGCTCGTGGAAGGAACCGAGGAAGAAGGTGTGGGCGTGCAGAACTCATTCTTCCGCACCGACGGAAAAGGACTGCCATACCTCCACCTGAAAGCTGGAGGGTCGGTATGTCCAGCAAGCCATTTCACAATCGACCATCGTCTGCACTACCTCTATCAGGAAGGGCGCACAGTGTTCCGCTTCGCCGTCACCGCCATGAGCGATGACGTGCTCGAGATACTGCGCATGAACAACCTGACGGCAGACGATGTCGACTGGGTAATACCCCACGAGGCTAACGTGAGAATAATCGAGGCTGTGGCAAAGAGAGCAGAGATACCAATGGAGAAGGTAGTGGTCAATATTGAGCGCTATGGCAACACCAGTGCCGCAACAATACCACTCGCCATCTGGGACCACGAGTCGAATCTGAAGAAGGGCGACAACATCGTGTTCACTGCTTTCGGTGCAGGCTTCGTGCACGGAGCATCCTACTACAAGTGGGCGTATTGATCTATTGATTGACAATTGATAATCAGCGATTGACATTCGGCTGTCTGTGATGGTTGAAATGCCGATGATGTGCGATTATCAGTTGTCAATTGTCAGTTTTAAAAATACCATAACAAACGATATGCATAAGGCAGGATTTGTAAATATTGTAGGTAATCCCAACGTGGGCAAGTCGACATTGATGAATCAGCTTGTCGGCGAAAAGATCTCTATTGCCACATTCAAGGCGCAGACAACACGCCACAGGATAATGGGAATAGTGAATACTGACGACATGCAGATAGTGTTCAGCGACACGCCTGGAGTGCTGAAGCCGAACTACAAGTTGCAGGAGTCGATGCTCGCATTCTCGGAGAGTGCGCTTGCCGATGCCGACGTGTTGCTCTATGTGACCGACGTGGTGGAGAACCCCGAGAAGAACATGGACTTCCTCGAGAAGGTTCAGCAGATGGATATCCCCATCCTGTTACTGATAAACAAAATCGATCAGCTTGGCAAGAGCGAAACCTCCGACGGCAAGTCGATGAACCCCACCGAGGCACTTGGACAACTCGTGGAGCGTTGGCATCAGTTGTTGCCCAAGGCCGAGATTTTACCGATATCAGCTCTCAATAAGTTTGGTGTCGATATGCTTCTAAACCGTATCAAGGATTTGTTGCCCGATAGCCCGCCATATTTCGAGAAAGACCAGCTGACGGACAAGCCTGCCCGGTTCTTCGTGTCGGAGATTATCCGCGAGAAGATCCTGCTCTACTACGACAAGGAGATACCCTACTCGGTAGAGGTGCGTGTGGAGAGCTTCAAGGAGAGCGACAAGCGTATCGACATCCGTGCCATCATCTACGTTGAGCGCGAGTCGCAGAAGGGAATCATTATCGGCCATCAGGGCGTGGCACTGAAGAAGGTGGGCATGGAGGCAAGGAAGGCACTCGAGAAGTTCTTCGGCAAGAGCATCTTCCTTGAGACATACGTGAAGGTCGATAAAGATTGGCGAAGCAATAAGCGTGAGCTCGACAGCTTTGGGTATAACCCCGAGTAGGCCGTCGGCTTTTTTAAGAATAATAAAAAACATACATATAGGAGGAACGATGATATGGGAAACTTAGTAGCGATAGTAGGTCGCCCGAATGTGGGCAAATCGACGCTCTTCAATCGTCTGACACAGTCGCGTCAGGCAATTGTGAGCGACACCGCCGGCACCACCCGCGACCGTCAATATGGCAAGTGCGATTGGAATGGGCGCGAGTTCTCGGTGGTTGACACCGGTGGATGGGTGGTAAACTCCGACGATGTGTTCGAGGAGGAGATACGTAAGCAGGTGATTGTAGCCACAGAGGAGGCCGACCTGGTGCTGTTTCTCGTTGATGGACAGAACGGTCTCACCGACTGGGATGAGGACGTGGCACGCATCCTCCGACGCACAAAGCTGCCCGTGCTGCTCGTAGTGAACAAGGTCGACAACAACGAGAATATCTACATGTCGGCAGAGTTCTACAAGCTGGGCCTTGGCGAACCCATCTGCATCAGTGCCGCTACAGGGTCAGGTACCGGCGACCTCCTCGACGAGGTGATGTCGCGTCTGCCCGAAGGAAAGGCCGAACTGATAGAGGAAGGCATCCCCCGCTTTGCGGTCGTAGGACGTCCGAACGTAGGTAAGTCGAGCATAGTGAATGCTTTTATCGGAGAAGAGAGGCACATAGTCACCGATATAGCAGGTACTACACGCGATAGTATCTATACCCGATTCGATAAGTTCGGCTTCGACTTCTATCTCGTCGACACAGCCGGAATACGTCGAAAGAACAAGGTGACCGAAGACCTGGAGTTCTATAGCGTCATGCGCAGCATACGTGCCATTGAGAACAGCGACGTATGCATACTCATGATCGACGCCACCAGAGGCATCGAAGCGCAAGACATGAATATTTTCCAGCTCATCCAGAAAAACAACAAGTCGCTCGTCGTGGTGGTGAACAAGTGGGATCTGGTCGAGAACAAAGACCAGATAGTGATAAAGACATTCGAGAATGCCATACGCGAGAGGATGGCTCCGTTTGTGGATTTCCCGATCATCTTCGCCTCTGCACTCACCAAGCAACGCATCTTCAAGGTGCTTGAAAAAGCGAAGGAGGTGTATATGAACCGCACGTCGCGAGTGGGAACCACTAAACTCAACGACGTGATGTTGCCGCTCATCGAAGCATTCCCGCCACCATCGATAAAGGGCAAGTTCATCAAGATAAAGTATTGTGCTCAGCTGCCTGATACACAGATACCTTCGTTCGTGTTCTACGCCAATTTGCCGCAATACGTGAAGGAGCCTTACAAGCGTTTCCTTGAGAACAAGATAAGGGAGAACTGGTCGATGCACGGTTGCCCGATAAATATTTTCATTCGACAGAAGTAGAGATGAGGAAGTCGTTTTTCATTATCGCTCTGGCAACGGCACTGATGCTGATAGCCGGTTGTGGTCGTTCGAATAGGGGAGAGCAAGCCGCCCGCACGGCGAAGTTGTATTACGATGCCCTGCTCGAAGGCAAGTATGAAGAGTTTGTCGATGGTACATATCATCGTGACTCTATTCGCCAGCAATATCGCCGCGAGTTGATCGACAATGCACGTATGTTCGTCGGCCAGCAGCAGGAGGAGCATCGTGGCATTCGCGAGGTGAGGGTGTCTGACTTTAAGATTGATAGCATCTCGAGCGATTGCAGTGTGTTCCTCGTCTTTGCCTATGGCGACAGTACGAGCGAGGAGGTGCTTGTGCCGATGACTGAGAAAGATGGCATCTGGCTTATGAAATGATTTTCTCTAAGAGAGAGATAAAACAAAAACTCCCTGTAGGATGGCCCTGCAGGGAGTTTTCTTTATATTTTCGTGGATGTCTATTCGTGCGCATCCATCTCGCGTTGCTCCTCTTCTTTCACTTTCTTCAGCAGGTCGCTGGCGAAGATGAAGTCGCTCAGATGCTTGTTTGTTGAAGATATTATCTCGCTGCTGTTGCCTGTCCAGTCAGCGCGTCCCTTGTAGATGAACACGATATTCTCGCCTATGCCCATTACTGAGTTCATGTCGTGAGTGTTGATGATGGTCGTGGTGTTGAAGTCTTTCGTGATACCCGACAGCAGATCGTCGATTACGAGGCTCGTCTTCGGGTCGAGACCCGAGTTTGGCTCATCGCAGAACAGATATTTTGGGTTCAATACGATTGCGCGGGCAATGGCCACACGCTTCTGCATACCTCCCGATAGCTCACCTGGATATTTGTTTTGAGCATCGACTAGGTTGACACGTGCCAGACAGTCCTGAGCGCGTTTCACCCTTTCGCGGTAGTTCATGTTAGAAAACATGTCGAGGGGGAACATGACATTCTCGAGCACAGGCATTGAGTCGAACAAAGCCGCATTTTGGAATATCATTCCCATCTCGCGTCGCATGATCACCTTTTCTCTCTTCGACATCGCCACAAAGTTGCGACCGTCGTAGAGCACTTCACCCGAGGTGGGGTCGAGCAATCCGACGAGATTCTTCATCAGCACCGTCTTTCCTGAGCCGCTCTGACCGATGATAAGATTGGTCATGCCATCGTTGAACACGGCATTGATGTCGTGAAGCACCTCTTTATCTTCGAACGATTTATATAGATTTTTTACTTCGATCATTATTTTGGGAGTTAAGGAGTTATGGAGTTAAGGAGTTATGACATATGATGTTGTTTTGGAGTTAAGGAGTTAAGGAGTTATGACATATGATGTTGTTTTGGAGAGTTGTTATGACGTTTGGCTAGTCATTTATACCATTGTTTTTTATTATTCCATTACAATAGCCATTGAGTAGCTTACTGGTTTCTTCTATATAGTCTCGCAGATTACAGAATTGCTCTGCTTGAATGTATTTTAAATCCCGTGATAGGATAATATAGTCACGACATTCTTCAACGCTACCTTGTGCAATGTTTAAAAAACGCAGTTTATCTGCTCTGCCAATTTTTTTATAACCTTCAGCAATGTTTGCCTCGATAGATATTGCAGCTCGTCTAAATTGAGAAGTGAGTCCAAATTTCTCTTCAATAGGGAATTGTTGAGTTATTTCATAAACGAGCATGACAAAAGCATGTGCTTTTTGCCATGCTATAATACTTTCAAAACTAAATGTTAATTCCATTCTTTTTTCTTGAATAAGAAATTAAAATACCAAATCTATTGTCTTAACTCCTTAACTCCATAACTCCTTAACTCCTTAATTTAACTAAGCAGCTGCGTTAGGAAGACATCGGAGAACAGGATGAGCACGCTTGAGCATACAACGGCGTCGGTTGATGCCTTGCCTACTTCCACTGAGCCACCCTCGACCGTGTATCCGAAGAATGAACTGACGCTAGCGATGATGAATGCGAAGAACATACTCTTGATGATGCTCATCCAGATGAACCATGCCTTGAACGCATGTTGTAGTCCTGCTGTCAGGTCATCAGCCGACAAGATGCCTCCGAACCACGCCGTGGCGTAAGCCCCCAAAATACCTGTTGCCGACGAGAAGATGACAAGGAACGGCATGATGGTGAGCAATCCGCAAATCTTGGGTAGGATAAGATACGATGCCGAGTTCACACCCATTATCTCAAGGGCGTCGATTTGTTGCGTCACCCTCATCGTGCCCAGTTCCGAAGCAATGTTCGAACCCACCTTGCCGGCAAGTATCAGACACATTATCGACGATGAGAACTCCAGAAGAAGTATCTCGCGCGTAGTGTAACCCACTGTCCATCGCGGCATCCAAGGGCTCTCGATGTTCACCTTCATCTGTATGCAAATCACAGCACCGATGAAGAACGATATCAGCAGTACGATGCCTATTGAGTCGACTCCCAGCGCCGACATCTCCTTGACGTATTGCTTCCAGAACATGCGCAGACGCTCAGGGCGGGCGAAAGTCCTACCCATAAGTATCAGATACCGCCCGAAAGTGGTGAGCGCGCGTATTATGAAATTTTCTTTAAACATCCTTCTTTTTTAACGATAACGATAACGTTAATGGGAACATCAACGCCAACGCTAACTAGTTTTCTGCGACAAAAGTAACAAAAAATGAAAAAAAACCATAATTGTTATCGTGCTTTTTTGTTTTTATACCTAACTTTGTCATCTCAAACAGCTAATAACGAATATGGATAATACCAGCGACAGATATGCAGTCGACGTTTCTGTGCTTCGTACGGAAGGGCTTGTGAAGGTGTACGGCAAGCGCACCGTGGCCAATGGTGTGTCGATAAATGTGCGTCAGGGCGAGATAGTAGGCCTGCTCGGACCTAACGGTGCGGGAAAGACTACATCGTTCTACATGACCACGGGCCTCGTGGTGCCCAATGCCGGACATGCATATCTCAACGACGAAGAGATAACCAACTACCCTGTCTATAAGCATGCACGCGCCGGGATAGGCTACCTGCCTCAGGAGGCATCGGTGTTCCGGAATATGAGTGTGGAAGACAATATCCTCTCGGTGCTTGAGATGACGGGGCGTCCGAAAGACTATCAGCTCGAGAAACTAGAGCAGTTGATTCGTGAGTTCCGTCTTGAGAAGGTGCGCAAGAACAAGGGCAACCAGCTCTCGGGAGGCGAGCGACGCCGCACGGAGATAGCCCGATGCCTGGCCATCGACCCGAAGTTCATCATGCTCGACGAGCCCTTCGCCGGTGTCGACCCCATTGCGGTGGAGGATATTCAACACATCGTATGGAAACTGAAATACAAGAACATTGGCATTCTCATCACCGACCACAATGTCGATGAGACGCTCACCATCACCGACCGCGCCTACATCCTCTTCGAAGGCAAAATCCTCTTCCAGGGAACTCCCGAGGAACTCGCGTCGAACAGCATCGTCAAGGAGAAATACCTCACCAAGTCGTTCGTGCTTCGCAAGAAAGACTTCCAGCTCATCGACGAAGAGAAAAACGAGAAGGAAGGCTCTCCATCCGAGTAATAAGACTACGCCAGAAATAATAAAACGGGCTTTGTATTGCGATTACAAAGCCCGTTTGCTGTATATAAAAGCCTCTTATGTCGCGGTTAAAGAGCTCTTATGTCGCGGTTAGGAAACCCTTTATTGCCCGCGGTGTATTGCCGAGGCTGACTATTTCTTCATCTCGTTGATAATCACCTGAATATCCGCGGTGCTGATCTTGCCGTCGCCGTTGAGGTCGTATTTCATGTTCTGCTCGCTCTCTTCCTTCTTCATCTCGTTGATGAGCACTTGAATGTCGGCGGTGCTAATCTTTCCGTCGTGGTTGAGGTCGTACGACAAAGGCGCCTTCAGTCCCTTTATTCCGAAGTCGATATACTGCCCTCCTGCTTCCTGATGGCAGTGCACGGCCACGATGTTGCTTGCGTCGGGTTTGAGTGCCAGCAATGCCTCGGAAGAGATGGCAATGTCTTTATAGTCAGTCAGATACCCCGTAGCGGAGTAGGCGAGCACACCATTCAGATACACCTCCACGTCTTCGTCGTTGTAGATGCGTCCCCAAAGCGAACTTATCTCATCGACGGTGAAGCCGGTCAGGTCGAGCTGATGGCGCAGGTAGATGTCGTTGGTGTCCCAACGTGTGCGAGCGACTGAGTGTGGCGGGTTGCCACGTCCGAATCCGCTCTTGCCTTTGTTCCACCCAGAACTATCAAATGTCGGCATATTCCAGTCGGTTGCCTCGGTGGTGGTCCATTCCCATTCCACGTTGTCCGACTCTTCAGCGGTGGGGATCAGTATGGCCTCTTCGTAGTTGTTGGCGTCGATTATCTTCTTCAGTTCATCCTTCGATATTGTCACGACGCTTCCTTGGTCCATTCCATCGGGGAAATTGACGTTGTCGCTCGTCACCGGACGCCATGTAAGGTTCTCGAGATCGGTGGTACCGAACATCTTCACATCGTTCTCACTGATGGCGTACATATACATTCCCCCGCCTCCGAATGTGGCGAACGAAGCCGGCGATACCAGACTTGGATATGTCTGCGAGAACATTCGTGTGGGGTTGGTGAAGTTGCTCTCGCCATTAACGAGCGACTGAGCCTTTGCGCGATAGAGCTGTTGATTGTCGAATCGCTGGAAGAAGGCCTGATACGTGTCGCCGGTCTTGATGATGTGGAAGTTGTTCACTCCAATCTCGAAGTCGGTCAGTTCATACACGTTGGTGAAGCTCTTCCAGTCTTTCGTCGTGGTGCAATACACCCTCATGCGTGAGTTGACCAATGAGGTCCAATACACGAAGTATGTTGCCGTGGCCTCATCGTAGATGAACTCGGGAGCGTAGGCCATATCGGCTTTAATGCCTCCCAGACTTCCGTCCATCAGCATCACGCGTCCGTCTTGGCTTCCGTCGGCTGCTGTCCAATTGATAAGGTCTTCCGATTGCCAGTGGTAGATGCCCTTATGCTCCATTCCCCAGGTGTGTACGAGGTGATAAACGTCCTTGCCGTTCTCCTTCACGCGGCGCACGAACGGGTCGCGGATTCTCAGTCCGGCGTCGTATCCGTTGAATACTCCGCGCCCTCCGTTGATATATTGCCACGACAGACCGTCGTTGCTATAAGCGTAAACGAGTCGCTCCTGGCTCGATGTGAAGCACGCCATCAGATACACCGAGTCGGCGCTCTCGGCCACTTCGGGCAGGGTGACCTCAGGAATGTCGGTCACCTCGGTGTCGTCGTTAGCTTTATATCGTCTCACGCTGAATCCGGCATCGATATATTGTCCGCCATTGGTTTGGTGACAGTGAATGGCGATGAGGTTCTCCTCGCCGTTCTTGATGGCATTCAGTCCGTTGTCGTTGATGTCAATATTCTTATAGCTGGTGTTGTAGCCCGACACCTTACATGCCAGCACACCGTTTATATAAACCTCGGTGTCCTCGTCGTAGTACATCCTGAGGCAGAGGTTCTTCAGGTCATCCTCGCTCAGCTCGGGCATCTCGAAAGTCCTTCGCAGCCAGATGTCGTTTGTGCTCCATGCGGTGCGTCGGCCGGTGTTCGTTCCGAATCCCGCTCTTCCTGATTTCCACGACGAATCATCGAAGGTGTCAGTCTCCCATCCTGAGGCGGGCTCGGTGGTGGTGTATTTCCATTTGATGTTGCCATTGGTGTCGCCGGCATCAACCACAACGTCTGATCCCTCATAGCGATATTTGATGGTCTGTTCTATCTTACGGCGTATGGAAGCCTTCTGTGCTTCAGACACCTTCAGCACCTTACGGTCGTAAGTGTATAGTCCGTTCACCTCTTGCTCCACGTCGGTTATCTGAGTATATACCGATCCCCACAGGGCTTTGTCTCTCTGTAGCTCCTGAAGACGGTCGGTGTAGCTGTTGTAGAGAGCCGTGTATTCATCGCTGTTGCTTACGGCGGTGTACACCTGTTGGCTTCCTGCCCACAGATGGTCTTCCACCTCGAGGGTTATACCACCGAACTCACCGCAAACGACCACGCGCTCGTTAGCCGGGTTGTCGCTTGCTCCCGGTGCGGGGTAGCTATGAATATCGACGATGTCACCCACCTCGAAATCGGTCCATCCCGTCACGGCGTTGATGAGTCGGTACTGGTCGCGGTCGGTGTTGCGCACATTGTTCACGCCCTTGTAGGTGTGAGCGCTTCCGCTTCCGGCATCTTGTCCCCAGCCTTCGTTATATACCACCCACACGCCTATCGACGGGTGTTGCTGAAGGGAGTTCACAATGCGTCGGCATTCGTCGTAGAATATCTCTTGCACCTCTTCTTTCGAGCCCAGTGTGCCGCCAGTGCCTCCGTTGGGCATGTCCTGCCACACCACGAGTCCGTTGCGGTCGCACCACTCATACCACAGGTCGGGCTCCACCTTTATATGCTTGCGCACCATGTTCATACCGAACGCTTTTATCGCTTCGAGGTCGAAGATCATACCCTCGTAGCTTGGCGGAGTGAGCAGTCCGTCGGGCCACCAGCCCTGATCGAGAGGCCCATACATGTAGAAAGGCTTGTTGTTGAGCATGAACGCGGGGTGCCCGTCGACCATCGCTTTACTGAACTTGCGCATACCGAAGTAGCCCTGTGCCGTGTCGGTGGTGGCACCGTCTTTCACGAGAGTGAACTCCACATCGTAGAGGTTTGGCTCGTCGGGCGACCACAGGTGTGCTCCTGGAAGACTGATGGTGAAGTCTTTGTCGGCATCTACATTGCTGACGGTGGCCACAACGGCACCATCGAACTTCACCGTGGCGTTCACCTTCGCACCCTCGGCGGTGGTGTGCACGCAGAGCGTCACCTGCTCTTTGTCGATGTCGGGCAGCACCTCGTAGCGCTCAATGTGTGCGGGATCTACCGGCTCGAGCCACACCGTCTGCCATATACCGCTCACGGGGGTGTACCATATTCCGCTCGGGTTTGTCGTCTGCTTGCCCAGTGGCTGACCGCCTTGGTTAGTGGGGTCGTTGACGGCAATCATCACCTCCTGCTCGCCCTCGGCGTTGAGGAAGTCGGTTATGTCGATAGAGAACGGATCGCTTCCGCCGCTATGATATCCAGCCTCTTGCCCGTTGATGTACACCTTGCACTGCCAGTCGACGGCACCGAAGTTCATCAGCACATTCTTCCCTGCGAACGACTCGGGCAGGGTGAACGTACGGCGGTAGCATAGAGTGCTCTTTGCCAGCGACGAGTAGTCGGTGAGCATCAGCCCTGAGAGCGCCGACTCTACGCCAAACGGCACGAGAATCGTCTTCGAGAACAACCGGGCGGTGGAGACATACGACAGGTCGATGGTGTTCGAACGGCGATAGAAGCCCCACGCGCCATTGAGGTTCATCCATTCCGTGCGCTTCAGTTGCGGGCGCGGATACTCCTGCCACACGGCGTCGGGGTTGATACTCTCGCCCCATGGCGACATTATTGGTGCCGACAATCGTTGCCAGTCGGCGGCGTGGACACTGCAGCAGAACAATAGCATCGCTGCGACAAGAAAGAGGTTCTTTTTCATCTCGTGTTAGGTTTTTGTATTATTTCTGCGACAAAGATAGTGAAAGCCGAGTGGAGAACAAAATAAAAACGTAAGTTTTTGTTTTTTATCCCGAGGCGCATCCTATCTTCACGGAGCGAAGCGACGTAAAGATAATGCAAGCCGAATACATTAAAAACGCAATTTTATTTTTGCATTGTTGAGGTGCAGCCTAACTTCACGGAGCGAAGCGACGTAAAGTTAGTGACGAGTTGTTGAGCAAAGCGAAAAAAGCCGAGTGGAGAGACTTGTTGAGCATAGCGAAACCCACTGAACGCAAGGGAAGTAAGTAGATGAACACAAATAGTTTATATAAATTAATGAATAATTCGCGATAATTCGTGTTTTTATTTTAACACGAATTGCCATGAATTGACCAAAAATTATTCATAAACTTTTATGTACAGTTAATTTTGACTTAACATAATAAATTATATAATAATCTT
>CACZRN010000137.1 GCA_902783625.1 uncultured Prevotellaceae bacterium | reverse complement strand
CATTGAGGATGTAACCACCAAGAAACTTGGCGAGAACGTGAACGTTTATACCATCAACGGTATGCAGATTCGCCAGAACGTCAAGGCTGAAAAGGCAACAGAAGGACTTGAGAAGGGTATCTATGTTGTCGGCGACAAGAAAGTCGTTGTTAAATAATCATTTATAAAATTAAATCAGGTATGAGGTTTTAGGACTTAAGGCTTTTCCAAGGCATAAGGCCTAAAACCTCAATGCCTTTTCTGAAGAAACGCCGACACTTCAAGAAAGCGAGTGGTGCCTCATCAAAAACAACAAAAATAAACACTATGAGTAGAAACAAATTATTTAGGTTGGCAATGCTCCTATGTGCGATGATCTTCGCCGTGGCCGTCGACGCCCAGAAGATCAACGTAACCGGAACAATTGTCGACTCTCAGAGTCAAGAGCCCCTGACAGGAGCCGTGGTAAAAGAGAAAGGAGCAGCAAGCAACGGAGTAATCACCAATTTCGACGGTGAATATACCATCAGCGTTCCTTCCAACGCCACGCTCGTTGTCACATACATGGGATTCGCAGAACAAGAGATTGCTGTTGGCGGCAGGCACCAAATAGACATAACTATGGAGCCAGAAGCCAATGAGCTCGATGAACTTATCGTCATTGGTTATGGTATGCAGAAGAAGAGCGACGTGACAGGATCAATCTCCTCGATATCGGGAAAAGACATCAACGACATCCCCGTCTCCTCAACACTGCAAGCACTGCAAGGACGAGCATCGGGTGTGAACATCATCCAGAACACAGGTGCACCGGGCAGTAAGACAACAATCAAAATCCGCGGTACAGGCACAGTCAACGACGCCGACCCGCTTTATGTCGTCGATGGATTCATTGTCGACAACATCGACTACCTTAACCCTAATGACATTGAAAATGTAGAAATATTCAAGGATGCCGCGTCAAGTGCCGTCTACGGTTCACGTGCCGCTAACGGTGTCGTAGCCATCACGACAAAGAGCGGTAAGGAAGGACGAACGAAGGTGACCTACGACGGATACTTCGGATTCTCAAATCCTTGGAAGAAAATCGACGTGATGGATGCAGAAAATTATGCATTGATGCTCGATTACATAAACGGAACAAGTTATTATTCTGCCGACGGAAAAATGTATATGTCGAAAAATGAAGACGGCTCCTACTATTACGACGACCACAAGCAACTTCTCATCGACACCATCCGCAACAACTCTGCCGGCAACTACTGGGATGCAATAACACGTACCGGTATCAAACAACAACACGGAGTATCTGTCTCCGGAGGTACCGATCGCCTGCAGTACCTGACCAGTGCAAGCTACTACGACGAGAAAGGTATCATCGAAACATCAGGATACAAACGACTTAATGCACGCGCAAACATAAAGGCCACACTTGCAAAATGGCTTACGATGTCGACAAACATGGCTTACGTCAACGAGCGCCAAAGCGGAGTGCCAGAAGGATCATCGAGCATACTGAAACAAGCACTGTACATGAATCCTATGACATACCTACACGACAACAAAGGCTACTGGTACAGCAGCAATCCGCTATCACGACTTGATCAAAACCACAGCAAGATGCACCGTAACCGCATGGAAATGAACCTCAGCCTCGACGCTAAGATCTGCAAATTGCTGACATATCAGTTTAAAGCATCATACTATAATACACACAGAACCGATGATGACTTCTCAGAAGTATTCGCACTCAACGAAGACTTCTCAATGCCAGGTTCGCTTACTCAAGTATACAAATATCAAACCAATACAGAGAAGTGGGAGATAAACAACCTTCTCACCTTTGCCTGGAGCGACAAGCACCACAGCATCACAGCTCTTGCCGGACAAACAGCTGAAGGATCGAAGACAAGCTGGCAACAGTCATACCGCAAAGGAACTCCTTCAAACGAAGACGTGTTCCACTATCTGTCAAGCGCCTACACCGGCGACAAGACCTACGGACTTGATTCGGAATGGACTGCAATAGGCCTCATCGGACGACTAATCTACAGCTTCAACGATACTTACCTCTTCCAAGCAAACATACGTGCCGACGGTTCATCAAAATTCTCGAAAAACAACCGCTGGGGTTACTTCCCATCAGTATCTCTCGGATGGAAATTCTCTAACGAGCCATTTATGAAGAATGTAAGATGGATGACACTTGGTAAGTTCCGTATCGGTTGGGGTACTCTCGGTAACAACCGCATCGACGAGCTTGCTCGCTACACATACCTCACATCTGGATATAACTATCCATACGGACTTGGCAATCACACCCTCTACGAAGGATCGACAGCCGTTGTACTTGGCAACGACGATATCAAGTGGGAAAAGAGCGAGAACTTCAATATCGGTTTCGACTTCGGATTCTTCAACAGCCGACTCACATTCACCGTTGAATACTTCAACAAGAAGACCTCCGACATGCTTCTCCGCGTTCCTACCGTCGGATCGGCAGGACTCGACAGCTCACCAATGACCAACGCTGGTTCGGTAAAGAACTACGGATGGGAATATGAGGCAAAATGGAAAGACAACATCGGAGCTGACTGGCGCTATGAAATTGGCTTCAATCTCTCGTGGATAAAGAATAAAGTAACCAGTCTCGGAACAGGCAACGAGCCTATCTACGGCAGCTACCTCAGTGAAGGAAGTATCGTAGACTATGCAACGAAGACAGCTGTCGGACTCCCCATCGGTAGCTTCTTCGGATATGTCACCGATGGTATCTTCAATTCATACGACGAGGTGGCAGCCAGCGCACAATACGATGCCGGTAAGAACTACTGGGAACAGTCTGCTCTGCCTGGCGACTTCCGCTTCAAGGACATCAACAACGACGGCCGTATCACAGCAGAGGACCGCACATATCTCGGCTCACCACTGCCTAAGTTTGTGTTTGGTATACCAATGGGAGTGGGATTCAAGAACTTCGACCTGAGCATCTTCTTCCAGGGACAAACAGGCAACAAGGTGTTCAACGTCATGGACTACTACCTTTACAATGCCGCCAATGGCAACGTCTATGCCGACCTGCGCGATCAGCACTGGTCAGGACAGATAGCAACGGGACGTGAGTTCTTCCCGCTGCATACCGACGCTACAGTGCCCGACCTTCGTAGCGGCGACACCAACCGCAACTTCCGTGCAAGCGACTTCTTCATCCACGACGGATCTTATATGCGCATGAAAGAACTCCGACTGACATATAACTTCCCACAGCGGATACTCTCAAAGCTTAAGATATCCAACCTCGCCCTGTCGCTCACAGGATACAATCTGCTTACCTTTACCTCCTACAACGGATTCGATCCGGAAGTGGGTAAGGTTGTCGGTACAGAAGGCAACAACCTCAGCATGGGTGTAGACCAAGGTAACTATCCTCAGGCTCGCTCTTTCACATTCGGTGTTAAACTTGGCTTATAAAAAAGAAATATTATGAATAAGATATTTGGAAAACTACTGCTTTTTGGTTTTGTCCTCTCGCTGACAGCATGCGACGACTTCCTCGACAAAGATGTTTTGGGACGTGCAACCGACGAAACCTATTACGACACCCAATACAAGATGCAGTCGGCACTTGATGCCGTGTACGATGTATTGCAGTCGGACAGTTACAATGATCAGGAATGGCGTTTCGGAGAGGCATGTGCCGACGACGTTCTCGGTACCGATGAGGGCCTGACATCACAGATGGGACAACTCGTCAACTTCCGTTTCAACACGTCAAACACATGGATACTGCAACGCTGGAATGTGAACTACAAAGGCATACACCGCGCAAATCAGGTGATAGCCAATATTGGCAAAGTCAATATCTCGACAAATCAGAATTCTGCATATACAGCAATACGCAATATTCTCGGACAGGCTAAATTCCTGCGTGCATTCTACTATTTCAACCTTGTCAAGACCTTCGGTGGAGTACCCATCCGTCCAGAGGTTGAAGACGTAGGCAACTTGGTCGTTCCACGCAGCACAAAGGAAGAGTGCTATGCTTACATAGAGAAAGATCTCCGCGAAGCTATCATCACTCTCCCAGCCATCTACCCCGTAGAACAATTGGGAAAAGCAACACGCGGAGCTGCGATGGCGCTTCTCATGAAGGTTCTCATGTATCAGGCCACACCTGGTGTCCCGTCTCAGAAATGGGAAGAGATGAAACAGTTCGGAGAATATTTCATCGACGGAAAACCGATGACCATCCAGCAAGTGCTGAAGTATGATGGCT
>CACZRN010000136.1 GCA_902783625.1 uncultured Prevotellaceae bacterium | reverse complement strand
AGGCAGATTGCCACGCTGACGTGAGCGATTGTTAGAGCCACCCAACTGCTGAGGACCATTGCGGGTAGGACGGTTCTGTTGCCCGTTGCGTGGGCGTCGGGGGTCGTCCTGCCATCCTTGATAAGGCACACTGGCAGCATAGCCCGCCATGCAGATGGCGAGTATCAGAAATATTATTGCTGCTATGTTTTTCCTTATCACAATCGTTGTTTTTTTATTTATACTGAGCAAAGAGCGAGCGATAAGCGTACTCTACACTCTGCATCCCACACTCCACACATCACTCGTGGATGCCCTCTCTCTTCTACTTTATCATCTTCAGTGCGAGCTTAATCACCTGCTCCACTGGCAATTCCGGCTGTTCGGTGAGTATCTGCTGAACCACCTTTGCCGACGGTGCCGGTGAGAAGCCGAGCATGGTGAGTGCCGACACGGCCTCATCTTTCACAGGACTGCTAATCACACTACCGCCTCCAGTGGTCACATGCAGTTCCTGAGCAATGCCACTTGAGACGATCTTGTCTTTCAGGTCGACGATTATTCGCTGAGCCGTCTTCAGTCCAATGCCCTTCACATTCTTCAGCATGCGCTCATCACCCGATGCGATGACGTTGCAAAGCTCTTGCGGAGACGTGGCTGAGAGTATCATTCGGGCCGTATTGCCACCTACTCCCGACACGCTGATGAGCATGCGATAGAGCTCGCGCTCCTGCTTCGAAGCAAATCCGAAAAGCGTGAAACTGTCGTCGCGACCGCCCGTCACGAGGTTCTCGTGTACAAAGAGCTTCACTTCTTTCTTGCCCTGAATGGCGCTGTAAGTATTTAGCGATATGCCCAAAGCATATCCCACACCGGCTGTCTCAACTACAGCAAGTGCCGGCGAAAGCTCCGTGAGCTCGCCCCTGATGTATTCAATCATACCCTATTTTTTGTATATATACGAATAAATAACGACTTTTTCGCCGACTTATTGCATTAGAGGGGAAAAAGTGTGTGCGGCTCACCCTTTTTTGAACGACAGAAGAGGTTTTGCTTTTCTTCCGATGGAAAAGGAATGAAGGCAGATTTATCGAAAATCAGATTAAACATTATAATTTATCTCCCTGTTTATCGGACTTACCTTTCAACTTCCATCTTTCACCTTTCAACTTATAACCAAAAACCCCTTATTTAAACACAATCCAGATAAAAACGCTCATTTTTCGCCGTTTTTTGCCTTTTTCGCCCATTTCATCGATTTTCCCCTCTTTTTCATCAAATCCTCATAACCCACTCTGCCTCAATCCTCTACGCGCCTTCCCTCTCTAATTCGTCGCAATCGAGCGCCCCCCCCTGGGGGGTTGGGGGGCCTCCTTATTGCCATTAAAGAGCCCAAGTAACAGCCTTAAAGTGCCCATTTAATGCCATTAAAGAGCCTAGTTACCAACGACGAAAAAGCATCCAGACGGCGATTTTAACTTAAAAAACGCTAAAAAGGTGGCGTTTTTGCCATTTTCAACCCATTTTTCTGCCTTCTGTCAATATGTTTTCATACATCGCTGAAAAGCACTTTCAAATTGTAAGTAAAATCACTTTTCCAATGCTTTTTGCTGTTATCTGCCAAAACACGAAAATGCTTATCTAGCGCAAAATGATAACAAATCGGAGTAAAAAAAACGAGAAAAAATATGCTTTATTTCCCACTAAATAATTAACTTTGCAAGTTGAAGTTTCTTTAACTAAAGAAAACAGCGCAAATTTATTAAGATAACAGACTCGACAAAGATGAAGAAAATCAGAGCCGCCGTAGTGGGTTACGGCAACATCGGACGCTATGCTCTCGAGGCTCTCGAGACAGCTCCCGACTTCGAAGTGGCAGGCATCGTGCGCCGCCAAGGTGGAAAAGACAAACCAGCTGAACTGGAGAAATACGACGTAGTAAGCAACATACGCGAACTGAAAGATGTCGACGTGGCAATACTCGCCACCCCTACCCGCTCATGCCCCGACTATGCTAAAGACATTGTGGCACTGGGAATAAACACCGTCGATTCGTTCGACATTCACACAAGCATCCTCGAATACCGCAACGAGATGATTCCTGTCTGCAAGCAAAACGAAGCCGTGAGCATCATAGCAGCAGGATGGGACCCGGGATCGGACAGCATTGTGCGCACACTGATGCAGACACTCGCACCGAAAGGACTCTCATACACCAACTTCGGACCGGGAATGTCGATGGGACACTCCGTCTGCGTGAGAGGAAAGCAGGGCGTGAAAGATGCACTGTCGATGACCATTCCAATGGGAGAAGGCATTCACCGCCGCATGGTTTACGTGGAACTCGAAGAGGGAGCACACCTCGGAGATGTAAAGCACGCCATAAAAACCGACCCATACTTCTCATCCGACGAGACACACGTGTTCGAAGTGGAGTCGGTTGACGAGGTGCGCGACATGGGACACGGCGTGCACATGACACGCAAAGGAGTGTCGGGAAAGACACAAAACCAGCATTTCGAGTTCAACATGAGCATCAACAACCCCGCACTCACAGGGCAGGTGCTCGTGAATGTGGCACGCGCCTCGATGCGTCAGCAGCCAGGTTGCTACACGATGATTGAGATACCAGTAGTAGATATGCTCCCAGGCACACGCGAAGACGCAATATCACATCTAGTATAAACAAATGACAACGAAAACATTACAAACAAGCAAAGAATAAAAACCTAATAAAAAGTGATGAAAAGAATTATTAACCTCATGATCGCTCTCGTGGCAACAATCGTTGTCACGGCAGCACCTGTCACACGACAGGACGCAAAGAAAATCGCTGCAGAATTCATGGCTCAGCACGGCATGAAGCTTTCGACGATGCCCATGACACATCGAGCACCACGAAAGAATGTCGCATCGCAAGATGACTATTACTACATCTTCAATTCCGAAGACGGTAAAGGATACGTCATCATCTCGGGCGACGACAGCACTGAGCAGGTGCTCGGATACTCCGACGAAGGGGCATTCGACGCCAACAACATACCCGAGAGCATGCAGGCATGGCTCGACTGGTACGCAAAAGCAATACAGATAGTCGAGGAAAACAATGCCCAACCCGGAGCATCGCCAGCCAAGGCACCACGGAAGATATCACCTGCCAAGAGAGCCATAAGTCCGCTGCTGAAGAGCAAATGGAATCAGGGAGGACCGTACAACATACTCGTACCGTTCACTGTCGACGACAATGGCAACCTGACGACAAGCCACTGTGCAACGGGATGTGTGGCAACAGCACTCGCACAGGTGATGTACTACCACAGATGGCCGGAGAAGACAATTGCACGTATCCCTTCTCACACCACGATAGGTGAACAAAAAATTCCATATTTAAAACTCGGCACCCCGATAAAGTGGGACCTCATGCAAGACACCTACGACGGCACACACAATACTCCGCAAGACACTGCAGTAGCGGAACTGATGCTTTATGTAGGACAAGCACTTAAGATGGGATACGGTCCTTCATCAGGAGCAGGGCACGGACATAATGTTCCTGAGCTATTGAAGAAATACTTCGACTATGACGACGGTGGCTGGTGTGCATCGCGAGGCGACTACACTCTCGAAGAGTGGGAAGACTTATTGTATAGCGAGCTTGATGAGAACCGTCCTGTAAGCGGCTCGGGAGGAGGACATGCATATGTTGTCGACGGATACGACGGCAACGGACTCTTCCACGTGAACTGGGGATGGGGAGGCTCAAGCGACGGATACTTCCTCATCGACATCATGAATCCTGGCGACGGCAGAGGTATCGGAGCAGGAACAGTCGACGGAGGATATCCTGTCGGCAACATGATGATAAACATTAAGCCTAACGACGGTGTTGAGGGAAGAGAATACCCACGCCCATCATTCCTATGGACCAAAGTGTCGGAATCCAACGTTGAGACAAGCGTTGTCAACTGGACAGGGGATCCTACGTACATAGTTACAGGACTTGCATATCAAGACCAAGATGGCGAACTCGTAATTTTGGGCAGCACAAAAAGGAACCTTCACAATGAAAACATTCTCTACAATTACTCATTCCCCACAACGGGACTCAGAAGAGGCACATGGAAACTCACCCCTGTGACAAGAGTGGAAAGCGACCCGACATGGCATCCACACTTCAACCTCGAGACCAAATGGGTTGAAGCAACGGTCATACGTCCGGGGCAGGTAGAGCTGACAATGCACGACCCTGTCGATGGATTGAGTGTTGACAGTGTTTATGTGACAGGCTCACTCCGCAGAAACGACAGACAATATGTCAATGTGAAGTTCAGTGAGACAATGGAAGAGTTCCAAGGCGACATTCATATCTTCACATGCTATGTCGACGAGGAAGGCAGCGAGATGGAAAAAGTAAACACCACATATGTGAGCTGCGACAATCAGTTCAGCCGTACATTCGCATTCCCGTTCACTCCTGAGAAAGCAGGTAACTACAATATATATGTAGCCACCGACGGAGATGGTAATAACATCATAGGTGAAGGAAAAGTGAAGATCTACTCCACATCGTATAATAACAACCAACTGTCGTTCACATCGCTCACCCTCAGCACAGGCTCACAAGGCGGCTACATCTATGGACCTTCCGCCATTGGAAAGGTGATAGTGAAGAACACAGACTCGAATAATGCTTTCAAAGGCGTGGTAAAAGTGACACTGTGGCACGCACCAGATCCTAACGTGAACTCATATTGGACAAACGGAAGCAGCTCGCAGGAACTCTACATCGAGCCATCTAATTCGGGCGAAATGGAGTTTAGATTCGACAACCTGATAAAAGGCCACAGATATGGATTCAGCGTCGATAACATCACTCAAGGCACAAACATCAGGGGGTTGTACGGCTATGGCAACGTGACCGACGGAGTATTGTTGTACACCGCAGACGGTAAGGCCACAGGCAGACAACCGACAGAGAAGCTTATCGTGCGTAACTCCATCTATGCTGTTGACCTGAGAGACGCTCCCGCCGTGAAGACCATCGACGACAGAGCCAACGACAACACCATCTATTTCATTGCCGAAGGTGCCGACATTCCTGCAGGAATCGAAGGTAAGAATATCGTTGTAGGCGACAAAGCCGAGAATATCACCATCATCGACGAGCAACCGTTTGTGAATATCATCGACTTCACCGCCGACCATATCACCTACAAGCGCACCATCAGCAAGACAAGCGACGGAAAGAATGCTTGGGAAGGAATAAGTCTGCCATTCGAGCCAAACACCATCAGCGCCGACGGACAGCTGCTTAAGCTGAAGACAAGCGACAATGGAGATGGACAGCTGGCACTGAAGACATTTGCGTACATCGACGATGATAGGGAAGTGAAGTTCGACGATGCCGACCGCATCGAGGCGATTATACCATACGTAATCTCAGCTCCTGAGAGTGATTTCAATGTGGCAGGAAAAGAACTCCTCTTTGAAGCCGACAATGCCATGGTGTATAACAATTTCGACAAATTCAGTGCTCTCGGTACAAGAGCCTACACTTTCTTCGGCACGACAATGCCTGTTGAACTTGCTGATGCCTACACCATCAACGACGAGGGTACGGCATTCGAACCGGTAAGCAACACCACAGTGAATCCGTTCCGCACATACTTCACCACACGACTCTCAGAGGCAAAACGTGCGGAGAAGATATTCATTGCCGACAACGAAGAGACTGGTATCAAGGAAGTGCGCGCTGCCGTCAACGACGGAACAGCTGAGGTTTACGACCTCCAAGGCCGTCGTATGAATGCAGCAACGCTTAAGAAAGGTATCTACATCGTCAACGGAAAGAAGACTGTAGTGAAATAACTGAAATTTCGGTAGTTAAGGAGTTAAGGAATTAGCGTTTTTGCTCGGTTTCGACTCCATGCATACGTCTTAACTCCTTAACTCCATAACTCCTTAACTCCTTTACCCATAACTCCTTAACTCCATAACTCCATAACTCCTTTACCCATAACTCCCTAATGAAAAATCCATTTATAGTTTTAATGCTTGCTGTCTGTGTGGCAACAAGCGCTCAGACAACAAACGGAGGTATCACCGAGCAGATGCTCTCCAAAATCGAGAAGGCAGGCACCAGCATGCCACAGAGCAAAGCTCTATTCAATGCAGTGGCAGCAAACAATATCGATGAACTGGCAAAGAACTTCGACAACGGCGGTGAGATAGACACCTATTTCAGCATCGAGACACCAAAGCAAACCATCCACGACCAGAAATCGTCGGGACGTTGCTGGATGTTCTCTGGGCTCAACGTGCTTCGCTCAAACTTCGCACGTAGGCATAACGACACCCTGCGCGTGGAGTACTCACATGCATACCTCTTCTTCTACGACCAACTCGAGAAGGCCAACCTCATGCTGCAGGGCACTATCGACAATGCCAGCAAGCCCATCGACGACCAACGTGTACAGTTCTTCTTCCACCATCCTATCAACGACGGAGGCACATTCTGCGGTGTCAGCGATCTTGCAGAGAAATACGGACTCGTACCAATGAGCGTCATGCCTGAGACATACTCTGCCAACAACACAAGCCGCATGGCAAAACTCATATCGTCGAAGCTGCGCGAGTTTGGACTCGAACTGCGACAGATGGTAGCCGATGGAAAGAGCAAAAGCCAGATAGAGGCACGCAAGACTGACATGCTCGGCACAATCTATCAGATGCTCACATTAACCATCGGCACGCCGGTGAAGAGCTTCACCTATGCTTTCAAGAACAAAGACGGCAAGACCGTCACCCCCGCCAAGCAGTACACCCCGCGGGAGTTCTATGAGGAGACGGTAGGCGGACCAATCAACGGCACATTCATCATGGTGATGAACGACCCGCGCCGACCGTATCACAAGACCTACGAAGTGGAATACGACCGTCATACCTACGACGGACATAACTGGCGCTACCTCAACCTGCCCATGGACGAGATATCTTCCCTCGCCATTGCTACGCTCCGCGATGGTCGCAAGCTATATTCTTCATACGATGTAGGCAAGCAGTTTGATCGCAAACGCGGATATCTCGATACGGAGAACTACGACTACGAGAGTCTCATCGGTACTTCGTTCAACATGGACAAGGCACAACGCATCTCCACCTTCGACAGTGGCTCTACGCACGCCATGACACTCACCGCCGTCGATCTCGACGCTGAGGGCAAGCCCGTCAAGTGGAAAGTGGAGAACTCGTGGGGCACGGCCTCAGGTATCAACGGATATGCCATAATGACACACCGCTGGTTCTGCGAATACATGTTCCGACTCGTTGTCAACAAGAAGTACGTCAGCGAGCAGCTCCTGCGCGAATACCAGCAGAAGCCGCTCATGGTAATGCCCGAAGATCCACTATTCTCCATCGACGAGTAAGTCTTGCACATAACAGAATATCCAAAAAAGGAGCACTCTTACCAGTGCTCCTTTTTTGGCAATGATATAGCAATTGACACATGTAGCACTCAACGCACTATTCTATGATTAAGTAATCGGTGCCGTCAGGTACCGGATATCGGTAGCCGGCTATACAATGACCGGTATATGAACGGCAAAAAGAACTTGCGTGCCTTTAGGTTATCCGCTCCTTTATCCAGCCACTTCGTAGCTGCCTACTACTATCGATGTGCCTAAAGGCACACATTAAGACTTCAGTGTTTATGCCAACTGCTATATCACTACCTTTATCTTTGACAAAAGAGGTCTTTAACATTAATGGATTATACAAACTACTCGCAAGAATGGACGTAAGGCAGGAATTACATTTTGTACTGCACTCGGTTTGCGCCGACTTTGCATCACTGTCCTCGGTTTGCACTATCTTTTCCAACCTGCGGTTGAAGAACCGAAGGTCACCGTTTGAGGTCAAAGACCGAGAGGGAAGGGAACTGTTTGCTGATGAGCTTGCGAATAATGCATAGGCTGCACCTCGACATAAAAAATTAATAAATTTATTTTGTTCTGTCCTCGGTTTGCACTATCTTTGCAGGCGTGATATTATGCAGTGACGCTAAAAAGCATTCGGCATGGTGGCACCGTAAACGAAAAAACGAAGTGGAAAGAAAGAAATTTGAGTTACTCGACAAGATAAATAGTCCCGCTGACCTGCGACAATTGTCAATCGATGAGCTGCCGAAGGTGTGCGAGGAACTGAGAGAGGATATCATTGAGGAGGTGGCTGTCAACCCGGGCCATTTCGCCTCGAGCCTCGGCGTGGTGGAGCTGACAGTGGCGCTGCACTACGTATTTAACACTCCCGAAGACAGACTGGTGTGGGACGTGGGGCATCAGGCTTACGCTCACAAGCTGCTGACAGGACGCCGCGAGCAGTTCGCCACAAACCGACGGTTCCATGGCATACGGCCGTTCCCGTCGCCAGAGGAGAGCGAATACGATACGTTCACATGCGGACATGCATCGAACTCGATATCTGCAGCCCTGGGCATGGCAGTGGCATCGAAGGGAAAAAGGAAGGTTGTAGCAATAATCGGCGACGGAGCAATGAGCGGCGGACTGGCATTCGAAGGGCTGAACAACGTGTCGTCGTCGCCTAACGACTTGCTGATAATCCTCAACGACAACGACATGTCGATAGACCGTGCCGTGGGGGGTATGGAGAAATACCTGTTGCGACTGAATACGAACAAGACGTACAACCGCCTGCGTTTCCGCGCCTCGCAACTGCTGCGACAGACAGGACTCCTGAGCGATAACCGCAAAAACGGCATCATACGACTGAGCAATGCCGTGAAGTCGGCACTGGCACGACAGCAGAACATCTTCGAGGGTATGAACATCAGATACTTCGGGCCTTTCGACGGTCACGACGTGAAGAACACGGTGCGCATACTGCAACAGCTGAAGGACATGAAGGGCCCGAAACTGCTGCACCTGCACACGGTGAAGGGCAAGGGATTCCACGCCGCTGAGGAGAACGCCGCCGTGTGGCACGCTCCTGGAAAGTTCGACCCCGAGACGGGTGAGCTGCTGGAGGCTGACACAGAGGGAATGCCGCCGAAATATCAGGATGTGTTCGGCGAGACACTACTCGAATTGGCTGAGAAGAACCCGAACATAGTGGGTGTGACGCCAGCAATGCCCACAGGATGCTCAATGAACATAATGATGGAGAAGATGCCGGAGCGCACATTCGACGTGGGAATAGCAGAAGGGCACGCCGTGACGTTCTCGGCAGGTATGGCAAAAGACGGACTGCAACCGTTCTGCAATATCTATAGCGCATTCGCACAAAGGGCATACGACAACATCATCCACGACGTGGCAATACTCGGGCTGCCTGTGGTGTTGTGCTTCGACAGAGCAGGACTGGTGGGTGCCGACGGTCCGACACACCACGGGGCATTCGACTTGGCAGCACTGCGCCCGATACCGAACCTGACAATATCGTCGCCGATGAACGAGCACGAGTTGCGCAACCTGATGTACACGGCACAGCTACCTGGAAAGGGAGCTTTCGTGATACGCTATCCCAGAGGACGCGGGGTGTTAGTGGACTGGCGCAACGAGATGGAGGAGATTACTGTCGGACGTGGCAGAAAACTGCGCGACGGCAACGACATAGCCGTACTGTCGATAGGTCCTATCGGTAACACCGTGGCACAGGCCATCGACGAGATAGGCGCAAAGGCAAGCATTGCCCACTACGACATGCGATTCCTAAAACCAATCGACGAGAGCATACTCGAAGAGGTGGGCAGGAAATTCAAACGGATAGTAACCGTTGAGGACGGAGTAAGAAAAGGCGGACTGGGCACCGCTGTGCTCGAGTGGATGAATGAGCACGGCATGAAGCCCGACATAAAAATAATGGGACTGCCCGATCACTTTGTGGAGCATGGCGAGCCATCGCTTCTGTATAAAGAAGTGGGACTCGATAAGGAGAGTATTATTAAGTGCATAGTGCATAGTTCGTAGTTCATAGTGCATAGTTTATAGCTTTTAGACTTATGAAGATAATCATTTCAGGGGCGTATGCCATTGGCACTCACTTGGCAAAACTGTTGTCGAGAAACCAATACGACACCGTTCTCATCGATGACGACGAAGAGCGACTGGCGTCAATAAACAGCGAGTATGACCTGATGACTATTCAGGCTTCGGCAGCGAGGATAAAGACTCTTACCGACGCTGGAGTGAAAAACGCTGACTTGTATATCGCCGTCACACCCGACGAGAACCGAAACATGAACTCGTGCATAATAGCCAAGGCGCTGGGTGCAAAGCGCACCGTGGCGAAGATAGACAACAACGAATATATCGACCCGAAATTCAAACCAATATTCGACAACATCGGCATATCATCACTCATCTATCCCGAGGAACTGGCGGCAATCGACATCACCAACGGACTGAAGATGTCGTGGGTGAGACAGTATTGGGATGTGCACAACGGTGCTCTGGTGATGTTGGGGATAAAGCTACGCGAGGGATGCGAGATACTGAACCAGCCTCTGCGCACTCTTTGCGGACCTGACGATCCGTATCATGTGGTGGCGATAAAACGCAACGACGAGACGATAATCCCTGGAGGTAACGATGTGCTGCAGTTGCACGACATAGCATTCTTCATGACTACACGGCAGTATATACCGTATATCAGAAGGATTGTAGGCAAAGAAGGCTATGCCGACGTGAAGAACGTGATTATTATGGGCGGCGGTGCCACAGCTGTAAGGGCAATGGCGAAGATGCCGGAATACATGAACGTGAAGATTATCGAGCAAAATGAGCAGCGTTGCGAGAAACTGAACGAACTGGTTGACACCAGCAGGGCAATGATAATCCACGGCGACGGACGAGACATCGGTCTTCTCACCGAAGAGGGTATCAAAAACACTCAGGCTTTCGTGGCTCTCGCTCCCAATGCAGAGACGAACATTCTGGCATGTCTCACTGCAAAACGACTTGGCGTGCGCAAGACAGTGGCAATGGTGGAGAATCTCGACTATGTAAGCATGGCTGAAAGCCTCGACATAGGAACGATAATCAACAAGAAAGCCCTCGCTGCAAGTCACATTTATCAGATGATGCTCGATGCCGACGTGAACAATACACGTTTCATCATGTCGATAAACACCGATGTGGCAGAGTTTGTCGCTCAGCCAGGATCGAAGATAACACGCAAGAAGGTGTTTGAGCTCGGATTGCCGAAGGGTGCCACCATCGGAGGACTGGTGCGCAACGGCGACGGTTATCTGGTGAACGGCGACACACAGATACAGGCTGGCGACTCGGTGGTGGTATTCTGCTATAACATCGACCTGACGAAACTGGAAAAATTCTTCAAATAGAATAGAATGGTAAACCTGAGAATCATACATAAAATCATCGGAGCGCTTCTCACCATCGAGGCACTCATGATGGCTGCATGCTTGGCAATCTCAATGTATCTCGGCGAAGACGACACCCTTGCCTTTGGAATATCTGTGGTGATAACAATGGCAGGAGGACTGACTCTGTTGTTCTTCGGTAGGAAAGCCGTCAACATTCTCGATCGTCGCGAGGCTTATCTGCTTGTGACACTGACATGGGTGGTATTCAGTCTTTTCGGTTCGCTACCCTACCTCATCAGCGGATACATAACGAATTTCACCGATGCCTTCTTCGAGACAATCTCAGGATTCACCACGACAGGGTGCAGCATCATCGACGATGTGGAGCGACTGCCTAAGGCAATGCTCTTCTGGCGAACCATGACACAGTGGATAGGTGGACTGGGAATAGTGTTCTTCACTATTGCCATCATACCGTCGCTTGTGGGAGGTAACGTGAAAGTGTTCTCAGCAGAGGCAACCGGTCCGCTGCGTCCCAAGATGCATCCACGACTGAGCACCACGGCAAAGTGGATTTGGAGCATCTACTCGCTGCTCACAATAGGATGCATGGCATGCTACTATCTGGCAGGAATGGATATATTCGACAGTGTGAACTATGCCATGACCACCACGGCGACAGGAGGTTTCTCAACCCACAATGCCAGCACCGGATATTTCCACAACCCATACATCGACTACACGGCAATAGTATTCATGTTCCTTTCCGGAACAAGCTTCACCCTGCTCTACGTAACCATCTTCAAAGGTAAGGTGAAACAGTTCCTAAAGAATTCCGAATTCAAATTCTTCTTATCTATAGTGATCATCGCAACAGCGATAATCAGTGTATTCCTTATTCGTTACAACCAATACGACATCGAAAAAGCCATCCGCATATCGCTTTTCCAGGTGACATCGTTCACCACCACCACAGGTATCTTCAACGACGATGCCGCACAGTGGCATCACATCACGTGGGTGGTGCTCTCGGTATGCATGTTCCTCGGTGCATGTTCTGGGTCAACAAGCGGAGGATTCAAGGCTGTGCGCTCGGTGATGCTTTTCAAGACACTAAGAAACGAATTCCGACGCATACTGCATCCGCACGCAGTGTTGCCGGTGAAGATAAACTCAAACAGTGTGCCATCATCGGCACAGACAACATTGCTGGCATTCTTAACAGCATACCTGACACTGTGTCTGATAACATATTTCTGCATGATAATATCAGGCGTGGACAGCACCAATTCGTTTACCATCGCACTCAGTTGTGCAGGTAACGTAGGACCAACATTGGGACTCGAGATAGGACCTACAATGTCGTGGAGCATATTGCCCGACATAACAAAATGGCTACTGTCGGTGTTGATGCTCATGGGACGTCTCGAGATATTCACCGTGGTGGTGATATTTACACCGACATTCTGGAAAGACAACTAAAAACGGAATAACATATTAACAAAGTAACATATTAACGTAGATGGAACTGATTAAATTCAAGCCTTTACTGAAATCCACATTGTGGGGAGGCGACAAGATTATACCGTTCAAGCATCTCGACTCCAAACAGGAACTGGTTGGCGAGAGTTGGGAGATTAGCGGAGTGAAAAACAATGAGACTATTGTCGACGGAGGTAAATACGACGGCATGACAACCACACAGCTGGTTGTGGAGCTAAAAGAGAAGCTCGTCGGTGCCGATAACTACCGCCGCTTTGGCAACGAGTTTCCATTGCTGATAAAATTCATCGATGCTCGTCAGGATCTCTCAATACAAGTGCATCCCACCGACGAGATTGCCCACAAACAAGGCAAAGAGCGTGGAAAGACAGAGATGTGGTATCTGATGAAATCAGACGAGGGCGCTAAGCTGTACAGCGGACTAAAAAAGCAGATTACCCCAGAGGAATACAAACAGATGGTGGAAGACGATACCATCTGCGATGCTCTTGCGCAATATGCCGTGAAAGAGGGCGACGTATTCTTCCTTCCCGCAGGGCGCATTCATGCAATAGGAACAGGATGTTTCCTTGCCGAGATACAGCAGACAAGCGATGTCACCTACCGCATCTACGACTTCAAGCGCAAGGATAAAGACGGCAACTACCGACAGCTGCACACAAAAGAGGCTGCCGAGAGCATCAACTACACCGTCAGCGACGACTACCGCACTCATTATGTTCCAAAGAAAAACGAAGGCATCGCACTCGTTTCGTGCCCCTACTTCACCACTGCTGTCTATGATCTCGACGAGCCAATGACACTCGATTACTCCGATCTCGACTCTTTCGTCATACTCATCGGCATCGAAGGTGAAGGCACTGTGCAGACATCACGCGGAGAGAAGACTACTCTTGCAGCAGGAGAAACGATTCTCATACCGGCAACAGCCAAGGAACTGAAAATCACGGGCACTGTGAAATTCCTTGAAACATACGTATAACCATGACCAGTTTTCATCATTCTACATCTTCGCCTTTCTCCATTGGGAAGGTGCGATGGACATTTATAGCCATGCTGATGGCTGTAATATCGTTTGTGGGCTGTAAATCAGAGAAGCCTGAAGCAAGCGACAACACTCCTCAGATTTATAACGAGCAAGGAACTGCTTGGAAGAAATACGAAAACAATCCTGTCGTAGGAAATGAGCAAACGGGCACCTGCTTCGATGCTAACGTCATCACTCAAGGCGCGGCAAGATACAACATGTACTTCTCTTGGCGTCCGCAAAAGAGCATCGCCGTCAGCCGAAGCGACGACGGTTTT
>CACZRN010000135.1 GCA_902783625.1 uncultured Prevotellaceae bacterium | reverse complement strand
GATAGTGAAGTCGCGGCGGTTCTGGTCGTCCTCAAGCGTACCATTCTCCACCACCGGCTTGCGCGAGTTGCGGTCGTAGCTCTCCTTGCGCGCACCCACAAACTCTATCTCCTGATTGCCGTACTTCACCTGCGCCGTGCCGAAATTGCGGAACACCGACAGATGGGCTTTCCTGCCGAGACGCTTCTTCAGAGCCTCAGCCATTGCGATTCCGCTGCCGACGACCACCACATCGATGTCCTGCGAAGGGCGCTCAAGGAACAGATCGCGCACGTAGCCGCCCACGACGTAGCACTCCACGCCCTGCTCATCGGCTACCGAACCAATCATCTTGAACGGTTCGCAATCGAGTATCTGTGCCAGATCGGCATCCGAAAGTTGTCGCATCAGTAAATAAAGTCAGATGTGTCTTAAAAACACCGTTTTTAATTCCACGTGCAAAATTACAATTATTTTTTGAGAAAAAACGCTTACGACAACCTTTATTTCTTCATTTAATTATCGCAAATCGGATATCTTACACCAATGGGGTATAATCTACAATCGCATTCGGCAACGACATAAGCAAACCATTGATTTCGCTCTTCGCCAATAAAGGGCCTCTTAATCGCAACATAAGAGCCTCTTATCCGAGACATAAGAGCCACTTAACCGAAGGCATGTGAATATAGAGGCTTAGCATCAGCTTTTATTTATTTCTCGAAATCGCCAGCCCGAGCTTAGCCGAAGGAGTGCGCCCTTTGTAGAGCTCTTGCGTGTATACATCGTTATATATAGGCTCATTCTGCTCCATCATCCAACCCATACCCATGAAAGTCTTTTTGTTCCACGTAGTGTCTCCTGTTCCATCAAGAGTCATGTTGAGCGATGGGACCAGACTCTCCGACTCCGACACCCGAGCTGTAGTAATCCATTCCACCACAACGAATACGCCAGTGGTAGGAAAAGGAACAGGTCTCACCAGACTCACGCCTTTCTTATCCACTCTCTCCCCTGCCTCCTTAAGTATTCCGCCACCTATCAGCGACTCAGCGCAAGGTGCACCTGTCACCGCATCGGGCAAGCGCAAGTCGAATCGCAGCGTCGCATAAATCGGCTTCTCTATCTCTCTGAAAACCAACCAACGGGTTGAATAGTCGAGGCTTGCCAGTATGGAGTGGATGTAAGGTGGCTCTGTCCAGGCACTGTCGTATGGGATAAACAATGCCATCTCAAACCCGTTGGCACCCTTATGCACGGTGTGCGTCTTCGCTTTCATATTCCCCACACTCTCCGTCGAAATCCTCTTAGGAGCCTTGCCGTCAACACTCAACTCGCTTAACGTGACACTCTTTGGAACCATCCGCACCACATCGTCTTCCGATGATGCAACCGCGAGGCTTTTTGTCTCATAACTTATATGCGAAAGGCGCATCTCAGAAGCATCGGCAGGTATCTCCACCACACCGTCAACATCAGTGTAACTCCCCGACCGATTGCCAAAGTAAACACTTGCATATGGTATCGGCTCACCCGTCACACTGTCCCTAACCTCTATCCTACGCTGCGCATCAACGCAAAGCGACCACGATATCAGCGACAGACACAACACTATCGTTCTGAACACCTTACACTTCATATCCAATGCAAAAATAGCACTATTTGCCGGCAAATCACAAAAATCAAGGTATAAAAAAGATAAAATTATTTGCCTATAAAAAAATAAAATATAACTTTGCAAACAACAATTCAAAAAAACTACCATTATGAAAAAGATTATTTCCTTTATTTCACTCATACTCCTCTCCACTGTTTCCTCATGGGCAACAGGGCAGGAAGGTGACATTATATATATCGACGGCGTGAAAATAGAACTCCTTGCACGCCCAGCTGCCAACAAGGCTATCGACGGCAAACGACTGCTTTCGATGCTGCCCGAGAAAAGAGTAAAGAGCACTGCCAACTGGGATGGGCTCATCGGATGCTGGAGCATAAAAGCCAATAAGCTCGTGCTCGACAGCATGGTAGTGGAAATGTATACCGATAAACGCGGAGAGTATAAAACCGAGAGGGTCGCCAAGGATATTATAGACGACATTTTCGCCAAATACACCACTGCCGGCAATGTGGTCGCTTCGTGGTTCTCAGGCACCGTCAGGGCTGCAAATGGGAAGACACTCCTCTACGAACACTCGGCTTTTTATCGCTACTTAGAGCACGAGATCGTCATCGACGTGAAGAACGGAGAAGTGGTGAAGATGCAGCGATGCAACAACAGCATGCTAACCAATGGGTTCACCATTAGAGGTACAAAATACGATGACCTGTGGAAAAAAATCGACATACATCCCGAGAAGTATGCCAATCTGAAAGGATGCGACCGCGTTGACTTCAAGATAGAAGGCATGAAGTTCAACAAGAAAGGCGAACTGCTTTCGTGCAAAGTCACCGCAACTCCATACACTGATAAGAAGAAGGGCACTGCTCACCGCGCAATAGCCTCCGACATGAAGAAGGCGCTGAAGAAGATAAAGCCTTGGAAGACGTACATGATAAACGGCGACATCGTCATCGACATCTCACCCGTTTGGCACTTAACCTATCGCATGAAATAACAAAAAAACTTGCCAACAATCCCCTTGCCATTGTCTGGCTGATAATTTTGCTAGCAAAATTTCGAACAATGAGGCTCTTTGATGCCAATAAAGTGCCCAGTTAATGGAAATTTTGCTAGCAAATTTTTTGGCCTATAGCTCAAATTGCAGGCTGAAATTGCTCTCAAAGTTCGATAAACACAGGTGTTTCGAGAGATCAAGCTGCTTCAGAT
>CACZRN010000134.1 GCA_902783625.1 uncultured Prevotellaceae bacterium | reverse complement strand
GCCCACATCGCACCGGGGGCAGTGTTGCGATGAACAGGCTCGGCAAGAATATTCTCGTCGGCTACATCGGGCAACTGCTCGTGAACGATATCAATATATCGCTCGCCAGTGTTAATGTAAATATGGTCGGAGGGAAGTAACTTGCGGAAACGGTCGTAGGTCTGTTGTAGCTGTGTACGCCCTGTCCCGAAGAAATCGATAAACTGTTTAGGAAACACTTCACGGCTGCATGGCCACAGGCGACGGCCTTTACCGCCAGCAAATATAACACAATAGGTATTCTTTTCAATCATATAGACGCGTTTTGAGGAAAACAAATTTGTAATGCTTACATATATATAACGTCTGAAAGGGGTGTTTTAGTATATGCTTTTCGACTTTATTTTTCATTCTTTCCGAAATGGCATAAAAAGATGGAAAAGCATTTGTCGGCAATGCTTGACAAACGACTTTCCCATCTTATCTTACAGACTATATCTATATAAAAAAATGTTTTCGAGTTAAGTCTTTTTCTCTCTTTGCCAGAAGCCGTAATCAGAGTTTCATAAACTCCGCATAGATCTTCTGCGAAATCTCTTTAAACTCCTCTGCAGGGATGTCGCTCTTCTTGTTGTGGAAATCGACATCGGCCTCTGTGTTCATCGGCAGCAGATGGATATGTGCGTGGGGCACCTCAAGGCCGAGCACCACCTGTGCCACCTTACGGCAGTTGAATACTTTCTTTATGGCCACAGCCACTTTCTTTGCAAACACCTCGAATGCCGCAATCTCGTCATCGGGGAGATCGAAGATGTAGTCAACTTCATGACGAGGAATGACGAGTGTGTGGCCTTTCGTCACAGGATTGATGTCGAGGAAAGCATAGAAATGCTCATCTTCGGCACACTTATACGAAGGAATCTCACCTGCTGCAATTTTTGAAAAGATAGTCATGATTTCTAACTTTTAGTTGTTGTTAAACGACTGATTATTCATACGATATGTTGTCGATGCGCAACTTTATCGAGCCGCGTGGAATCTTTATCTCCACCTCGTCGCCCACCTTCTTGTTTAGAAGTCCCTGAGCGATTGGTGTCTTGATTGAGATCTTCCCTGCTCTCAGGTCGGCCTCGTTCTCGCTGACAATGGTGTAGCTCATCTTCGCACCGTTTGTCAGGTTGGTCATATCCACCTTCGAAAGAATCTGCACCGCCTTGGCATTGAGTCGGCTCACGTCGACAATCTTTGCCTCCGAAATGGTTATCTTCAGTCGGTTGATTTTATCCTCGAGACGAGCCTGAGCCTCTTTTGCTGCCTCATACTCCGAGTTCTCGCTCAGGTCGCCCTTGTCGCGTGCCTCAGCGATAGCCGCCGACGCTGCCGGACGCTCTATCGATTCGAGTCGCTGCAACTCGGCTACAAGCTTCTCATAGCCTTCTTGTGACATGTATGACATATTTCTTCACCCCCTTCTTGTCTCAGTGAAGAGATGGCCTGTACGGGGTTTCGGGCCAATGGTTATTCTATTCGACAAACCAACGGGAAGTGTCATCTGCCCGCCGATAGGTCTTATCTACATTTCAATATTTTGGCTGTGCTTTTCGCCATGTCAGCCATCATCGGCAGAGGGAGAGCCTCTCTTTCGAATGCAACAAAAGAAAGAATCCCGACATTTTTGTCTGTCGGAATTCCAATTGTCGTGATGTCTGATTTTCTGTGTGCAAAGTTAGGACAAATATTTTAAACTACGAAATTATTAACGATATTTTTGTTTTTGTCCTTTATTCTGCATTTTATTCTCCCGCTAATTTCGGGAAGCACGAGAACGACTCGTCCTTCACCTCGAAGTATGGCCAATACTCTATCTCCTCATCGCCCTCAACGGCAAAGTGCAGCGGTTTTCCTTCCACGGGGCGCAGTTTGTCGGTCAGTGTCTGGGCATCGGCTTTTATCTCAATTTCCTTCTTTGCTTTCACTCCCACCGCAGCCATGAGTATCGGACCATATTCCAGCGCGTAGTGGTCGTGCTCGAATCCGGGCTCCTTACCCTCGTAGAGCGTCAGCCGGAAGTCTGCGGGCAACACAAACTCAATCTTGTCGCCCGCTTTCCACTGGCGGTGCAAGGTGCAGTACGAGCCAGGCTTACCCTCACCCGTTATCTCACCATTCACTCTCACCGCGACACTCTTTGCCGCCCACGATGGTATGCGCACATGGATATCGGCGTCAACGGGTTGAGTATTCTCAACAGCAATGCTCACCTCCATGCCGTAGGGGAACTGAGTATCCATCTTCAGTTTCAGCGCTTTGCTGCCCACAGGCATGCTCACCTCCGAGGCGGAATACTGATTAATGTAAATGCCGTCCTTGGCGAAAGAATATATATACTCCGGCAACGAACCATAGAGGCGCGTGCCCTGGCCCTCGCAGCAGGTGTTCATGGCGGGCAGAGAGCCATGCCTGTGGGGATCGTCCTTGTGGCCGTCGAGCTTGGCAAAGTAGCGTATGCCCTCGGCTCCGTACTGATTGGCAATCGCCACGTTGTAGATACTCTTCTCTATCTCGGCCTGATATTTCTCTTCCTCGGGGCGGAGATTATGGAACCGCTGGTTGAGCTTTATCCAGAAGACGTTGCCACAGAGCTCGCCAGCCTCCAGATGGAGGTAGTACGACCGAGGCTCGTAGACAAACGTGCCTTCGTTGATCGACATCTCGCCGCCGGTCATCTCCCAGTTGTCGTGGAACAGGTCCCACGCACCTTCCACGGCGTCGAGATACTTCTTCGCACCCGTGGCACGATAGAGGTCGAAGTATGGCTCTATGGCCGTGAGCAGATAGTTGTGGGGACGATCGTAGGGATATTTGTAGATAATCTCAGGGTTGCGCTGCGCAAGGCCTTCCATGAAATAGTTCTCCTGGAAATAACGCATGACCACCTTCAGGTCTTCGGGCTTCCCGACAGGTGAGAAATAGGTTCGTGTCATCGGTATGACACCCTGCGGTCCCTGCGTGGCGCGCCTCAACATCTCGGGCAGGAAGGCACACTTGTCGAACCAGTCGTAGAAGCCACGCAGCAGGGGGAATGCTTTCTTGTTACCTGCCAGGCCGGCATCGATGAGTCCGTGGGTAACCCACGAACGGGTGTAGGCACCATATTCGCCGAAGAAGATGCGATGCTTGGGATAGGCCATGAGGTAGCCGTCGGGCTCCTTGCAACGGTCTATCACATCTATTATATTATTCATCTCCGTGCGCAGGGCCGTGTTCTCCATCCATCGCAGGGTGTTTCCAGCTCCCATGAGGAAGCGTCCTGCCTCTGAACCGGGCAGCTCTCTGAGCCAGAACGGGGTGAACTTCCAGTCGTAGGGTGCCACAGGCAGTCCGCCCTTTATCTTGAAGTTGCGCACCAGCTGCTCTTCGGTGAACGAGTTGAGCAGATAGCCGATATTGTTCTCCATCACCGTCTTCCAGAGTCCGTCGTTCATCGTCACACCCGTGAGAGGCGTCTCCACCACGTTCTTCACAGGTTTCCACTTCTTCTCGGGGATGATATTCTGGGGATTGTCGGTCACCACAAACTCACCCTGCGGGCGATGTGGACGTGTGAGCATCTCGGGATGGCTGCCCTCCTGTGGATTCGATTCCGTCACTTTGCACCCCACGGCAATGTCCTTACCGTTCTGCATCACCATTATCTTCGTCAGACAAAGCTTGCTGTCGCGCAGTTTTGCCGCCGAGAAGCGCACATAGCGCCCTTTCACCTTCTTCGTGGCAAACGTCACCACCTTGTCTCCCGGGTCGGGGAAGCCGCTGCCCTTGGTCATATCCTCGTAACGGATATATTCCTTGAACTCGGGGTCATCCGACACTTCTATCCTGAAATGACTGGGGAAACCGCCTGTCCGCTCACCCCATAGATTAGAGGCCGGCAGGATTTTTATGCCATCGATTAGCTGCGACGAGCCCAAGTCTATCTGCACCCAACGGTCGTCTTTGTTGTTCGACGCATGCGAGATGTAGTCCTTCATGAAGTTTTTTGCCACACGCTCCACACCCATCTCGGCCTCCTCAATCTCACGTGCCTCGTCGTATTCCACTATCTGTGCCTGCACCATCGTAGGCATCAGCAACAGCAAAGCGACTGCTGCCACGCTTCTCACAATATAGAAATTAAATCGGTTTTTCATCGTTTACATTCTTCTTTTGTTAAACACTCCGCAAATATACAAAGAAATGCCATTAAAGCCAAATATATTCGTGCAATAATTCCATCAGGCATAAAAGAGTATGAACCAGCCTACGCCCACAGAAACCTTAGATTATTGCAACAAGTCACAACACTACTTTAAAACAAACAACAGACTCTCTGCAAAGCTAAATCCTCGCAGAGAGTCTATGTTCTTTTGTTGCCATTAGCGATATCCCTCATGGGGGATGATAGGGGGCTCCTACCTCGCTATCTTCTTGCCGTCCTTGATGTAGATTCCATGAGCTGGCTCAGCGCTCAGCCGACGGCCCTGAAGGTCGTAGATGAAACCATCGCCGCTGTTATCTCCTGCACTGACAGATGAAATGCCGGTCTGAATATTGCTGACATCTATACGATAAATATCTTTCCAATCACTGAAATATAGATACTCGCCATAAACACAGCACCAACGAATATTAGTAAAATCATTTACGTATTCTTTTATAGGTGAACCTATTTCTTCCCAAGTGTCGCCTGCGGTTCTAGAATAATAAAATGTCATATTTCCATTTTCATTGGGAATAGATACATACGCTACATTTGGATTAACTTGGTCAAATACCACATACTTATCATCTGCTCTATTATCTCTTTCCAAAACATCAAGACTTGTTTCCCAAGTCTTTCCTCCATCGGTAGATTTGTCAACCCCTCGGAATGTTGTTACAAGTATCACGTCACTTTGAGAAAAAGCCATATTCCCCAAATGGGTAAAAGTCCCTTCATCATAAGGCATAAGGGGGTCTTCTTTTTCTCCTCTGTACCACCTAATTGTATAATCAAAAGATGTTAACCTGTCATGTGAAATAAATAGAAATGAATGGAATGAATCCAGACCACTTATTGGGCCATAAGCGTAACAAGTATCATCATAGGGATTAAATTCTAACAAAGGAACGCCCGGAAAGTAGTATGTATCTTTTCCTATACCCTCGTTATACCAATATAATTGCTGCCACTCCTCTCCTAAATTATCTGATGCAAAAATGACACCATCATTGATAAAATAATTTCTTTTACCTGTAAAAAAAATGCGGTTTGGATCCTTTGGGCTAACGTATAAACCTTTATATGAATAATCTTCAGGTACTTTTATTTCTCGATAATTTTGAGCGTAATCATCAGAACACCTTATTGAATATGAATAAGAATTCCCTTCTAAATACTGCATTAAAACAATAAAGATTCTGTTTTTATCTTTGTGTATTTTGATTACACTATTTTCTGCATCACAATACTTTTCCCATTTCGACATTTCTTTCAGGTCGTATGCATAAACGCCATCATCGCATCCCACGAACAACGTGTCGTCAGAAACATTCCAACAATATGCTTGTCCTTTCGATAAATCATACAGTCCTGTGGACTCAACCTGAGCCTTTAAGCCAATACTCAGGAATACTACAAATAAAGATATAATAAGTCTTTTCATAATGAGTTTCTTTAATTTGTCCTTCTGCAGGCAAATTTACTAAACTATTATATAAGTACAAGCGTGGGGTGGGGTTAAATAATGTTAAAAGAAAGGTGAATGGGTAAAAGTAAAGGGTGAGAAGGTAAGAGGTGGTGATGGCGACGGAAACCTTTATCTACAAAGGGCGGAAGGGGTGGCGATAATTTTGCTAGCAAAATTTTGAATAGATGGGCTCTTTAATGCGGGTAAAGGGCCTCTTTATTAGAAATT
>CACZRN010000133.1 GCA_902783625.1 uncultured Prevotellaceae bacterium | reverse complement strand
TAAGGCCAGAGCAGCTATAGAATGCATAGTTTCTAATGCTCGTTACACTGTTGGGGATAACAAGATTAGTAATCTCTGTGTTTTCATCACTATATAAATGATGAGCATAATAAAGAGGATTTGCCGTAAAGTCATTGAGGCCACTATTATATGTATCAAAGGCGATATTACACCATACCCCTATATCTTTAACAATTACTTTTTTTAAACCAATGCAACCGCTGAATGCCTGTAAACTTATTCTCCGCACGCCAATTCCGATGGTGACGGAGGTAAGACCGGAGCAGTTTTTGAACGCATGTTCCCCAATGCTCTTCACGCTGTTGGGGATTGTGACGGAGGTGAGACCGGAGCAGCCATAGAACGCCTTCTGCCCGATGCTCGTTACGCTGTACGTTTTTCCACTGTAAATCACTTCCTCTGGAATAACTACTCTTTCGCTACTACCAGAATAGCCCGTCACTTCAAGTTCCGTACCATCAGCGGAATAATTATAATATATAGTCACTCCTTCGTTCTCTACAGCAATGTCGTAGGCAGAGGCGGTGACGGAGAAGAGGCTCAGGAGAGCCGTGAGGGCTGAGAGTGTAAAAATATGTCGCATACGATTAAAAGATTTGTTTACTGATTGCAAAGATAAAATTTCTTTGCGAGTGGCGCAAATAAAAAACAGAACTTTTTCTATGCATACGAAAATGGGAAATGATATCATGCAGATCTCGCAGATTTTGCAGATAGGGAGGCGAATTGTAAGGGTTGACAATAAGCCAAAGCTAAAATATCATTTGTAATCGTACCATTCGCCCCAGGTCATAAGGACATAAGGTGTGGTACTCTTGTGGAAATGTTTGTTTTTGTACATTGTCATCCAATAGGCTTCGCGGTGGTCGATGCCATGGGCCCCAATCTCGTTCTCGTGTTGTGTTACCAACACTCTCGGCCGGAACGCAGCCACATGCTCGTCGTAGTCGTGTATCCAGCAATCCATCGCCAGCACGTCGATCTTAGGCAGCCGTGTGTGAATGCCTCTGAGCCACTTGAGGTCGGCTTTCTCTTCTTTCCACTGGTCGCCGGTAGCGCCAACCACCTTGCCGTTGGGCATCGTGACAATCCATATATTGTTCTGGACCTCGCTCTGATGACCAGGCAATACATTCACAGAAACAGTTCCTTTCGAATGTTCAATGCCGAAAGTGTGCAGGTCGTTGTAGCGGACATGGTGCACGGCAGCGTCGGCGGCGAATATCTCGTCGGTAGCATAGATTGGCACATGCTTCTTATGACAAATCTCACGCACGTGATTATCGGCATGATCGCTGTGGTTGTGGGTGTAGAAAAGTATGTCTATCTTATCGACAATCTTCTCCATGACATCATCGGATATGAGCATTCCGTCGCGTCCGTTGAGGTCAACAGCAATGGTCATGTCGCGAGTACGGAAGAGCATGCCGCAGTTGTATAGCTTATATACCCTCAGTCCCTTTTTGTTTTTGAAAGGCTTTGCGAGGTCTTCTATCACCCTGTTCATCCTTTTCGTCAGGAAATCCTTTACCGCCGGGTTGTCTTTAGGTGCAGGCTCGTGGGTGACGGCATCTATCATCAGCAGCGCCATCTCTCTGTCGAGATTGACATTCGCCTGAGGTGGATTTTCGTTTAGTGCTTTGTCAGCAAGGTCGAGCATATAGTAGGCTTGGTGCTGAAGATACAACTCCGGCTGCCCCCAATATTCCTTCAGGTAGCGATGTCCTTCTACGGCATGGCGGTTTTTCACTTCCTGAGAGAAAGCAGTGACAGGTAAAAGCATTACCGCCATTGTGACAAGCAATCGCCACACGTTGCCGACGTGAGTCTGAGATTTATTTCTCATTCCTTTTTTCTTGTTTTCCACGTTTACGTTGTTTCATCTCGCTCACCAGCGACAGTATTGCCACTACCACTCCAAGCAGCGAGACAAGCAGGATGATTAGCTGGAAGTTCTCCTTTGCGAAAGTCACGATTGTAGCCATAATCCCCACTTTTATTTAGAAATACACCTTCCTCTCAGGGGCTCCGAACGAGAAGAATCGCGCCGTGGCGTTGGTGACATAGAGCACTGCCATGTTGTCGTCGTCAGCCTTGTACATCGACTTCAGGCTCTCGTTACGGTTCAGCATCTCCTCTTTCACGGCCAGAGTCTCGTCGTTTACGAGAGTGCCGCTCAGTCGCATCCACTCGCTACCCGACTTCTTCAGTGCGCAGATCTCGAACTTCCCGTTCGCTGCCATCTGCTTGTAAACGTCTTTCACCTTGCCCGTCATGATGTACAGGCGTCCGTCGATAATCTCTGCTACGCCGAAGGGACGCACGCGTGGCTGGTCGCCATCGTTGGTGGCAATGAAGAATGCGCCGCACTCTTTCAGATATGCCTCCACTTCTTCCATGTTCTTTTTCATAAGCTGGTCGTTGATTAAAATGATTTCTTTGTCTTCATACTTTTTGTCGAGGATGATTATCGACACGGGGCGGATGTTGAACGACTGCTTCTCGCCCGTCGTCACCTCGTAGGTATAGAACAGTGAGTCGCCTTTCTCCTCCACTTTCACGGGGGTGATTTCTGTTGCGACATCTGTTACAGGCTGTATGATGGCAACCACAAATTGCTTGGCAAAGTCAATCGCAGTGGGCTTGCCATCCTCACCCATCGTCGTTGCCATGCCGAAGAGCTTGCCGAATTCCTCCTCCGACGTTATCTTCGGGCTTGCGGGCAATGCTTCAATATTGTTCTTGACAAAATAGTTCTTCGCCACTTCGAAGGCCACCTCACTGCCTGCTCCCTCAGCCACGAGAGCCGATGCCTGCCGGCTATTACATGCTGCCAAGGCTATCAAGGCAACAAAAACGAAAAGAGTCTTTTTCATATTACTTGGTTTTATATTTAGGCAATCAACCATCGAGTTATGATTATGCTACAAAGATAATTATTATGAATTACACCTCCAAAAAAGAGAATGATTTTTTAAAAAGCTATGATGAAGGCACAGATATTTTATGAAAAAACAACATCACATCTCCCCTCTTTCATTAAAGAGGCCTTTTAATGCCATTAAAGCATTGGGTTAATGCGACATAAGAGGCTCTTTTATCGCATTAAAGAGGCCCTTTAATAACAGTATGTGAATCAGATAGTTACGAAGATGAATTTTCCAACAAAAACAAAATGCCTGCAAAGATAATCTCTGCAGGCATTTCTTGTATTCCTTGACGCACGTGGCACGGCTTATTTCTTCAGCTCGATGCGGAATGTAGTGCCTTTGCCTACCTCGCTCTGCTTGACAAATATCTTGCCTCGGTGGTACTCCTCCACTATTCTCTTTGCAAGCGAGAGACCGAGTCCCCATCCGCGTTTCTTGGTAGTGAAGCCGGGCTTAAACACGTTGTCAATATCTTTCTTGCGTATTCCCTTGCCGGTATCTGCCACCTCGATGAACACACGGTCGTCGCTCTCGGTCATATCGATGGTGATTGTACCCGATCCACCCATAGCATCGACAGCATTCTTGCAAAGATTCTCGATCACCCACTCGAAGAGCGATGCGTTTATCTTCACTATAATATCCTGCTCGGGCAGGTTGCAAACCATCTTCACCTGCTGCGATGTGCGGCGGTCCATATACTCCACCACGTGCTGCATGACGGTGTTAAGGCTCGACGGTACGGGCTCGGGCAGCGATCCTATCTTCGAGAATCGTTCCGCTATGAGCTGCAGACGCTTTACGTCTTTGTCCATCTCAGGTATCAGCTCGTCGTCGGGGTAGTTCTCCTTCAGTATCTCTGTCCATGCCATGAGACTCGAGATGGGTGTGCCCAGCTGATGCGCCGTCTCTTTCGACAAGCCCACCCACACCTTGTTTTGCTCGGCACGCTTCGATGTGAGCAGCGCAAAAATAGCCACCACCACGAATATCATCACCACTCCGAGCGACACGTAGGGATAGATGTTCAGACGCTTTATCATCACCGACTCGTCGTAGCAGACGTCGATGTAGTCGGTCTTCGTGCTGTCGTCGAGCTCAATCCGTATGTAGCGGTTGCCACTCTTCATCTTCTCGGCGAGCGATGACAGATATGCAAGCGTGTCAGCAGACTTTATATTCACATTACGGAACGTCTGCACGTTGCCCACCTCGTCGGTAACAACCACGGGAATGGTGTTGTTCTCGTCGATGACGGTGAGCACCAGATTGAGGTCGGTCGTCTCGTCGGCATTGTTCAGCGAGCGCATAGCCTCGGCCCACACACCCATCTTGTTGCGCTCTTCTATCGACAAATCGCGCACCAGATAGTGCGATACGAGCAACGAGGCGACAGCTATGAGAACGGCTGCCACCACGAGCAATATCTTAACACGGCGTATCTGGTCTGTCCACTGCATACTGAATAATAAACGAGCCGAGGTGCCTTTTTATTGTATCTGCCTAAATTTTAATTGTTTGCAAAGCCCGCATGGCGTTGATGACGGCGATAACGGTGACGCCGACATCGGCAAACACTGCCATCCACATGGTGGCGAGGCCGAAGGTGGCGAGTATCAACACAGCCACTTTCACACCTATAGCAAACCACACATTCTGCTTTGCAATGGCGAGAGTGCGTCGGGCAATGCGTATTGCAAGAGGAACCTTCGAAGGCTTGTCATCCATTATCACCACGTCGGCAGCCTCTATCGCTGCGTCGCTACCCAGTCCTCCCATCGCTATACCTACATCGGCACGAGCCAAAACAGGTGCATCGTTGATGCCATCACCCACGAATGCCAGGAATCGTCCATCATGCTGCCCGGCAATCAGACGCTCGACATGATCGACTTTATCGGCAGGCAGCAGCTCTGCATGATATTCCGACAACCCAAGCCGCGATGCCACATCGGCACCGACAGCCTCACGATCGCCGGTAAGCATCACCGTATGCTCCACGCCAAGAGTATGCAATCCTTCAACAGCTTCGGCACTATCGGCTTTCACCTGATCGTTGATGACAATATGCCCCGCATACGAACCGTTTATGGCTACATGTATGATAGTGCCCACATGGTGGCAGTCTTTCCACTTTGCACCCACGGCATCCATCATCTTCGTATTGCCCACGCAGACGATATCGTCGCCCACACGTGCTCTCACACCCTGACCGGCTATCTCTTCCACATTGCTCACCGAGCATCCGTCGGTGGCTTCGTCGGGGAAGGCAGCACGCAATGCGGCACCTATCGGATGAGTGGAGAAATGCTCCACATGTGCCGCGAGATGAAGCAGATGGCGCTCATCGCAGCTGTCGGGGTGCACTGCCTCAACAGCAAACTGCCCATGGGTGAGCGTGCCGGTCTTGTCGAACACCACGGTATCGACTTTCGAGAGCACATCCATGAAGTTGGCACCCTTGATGAGTATGCCGTTGCGCGAGGCACCACCGATGCCTCCGAAGAATGTCAGGGGCACGCTGATGACCAAAGCACATGGGCACGACACCACAAGGAACATCAGTGCGCGATAGAGCCATGTCGGGAACGAGGCACTGAAATTGCCTGAGAACAGCGGCGGCAGTACTGCCAACACTATCGCGGCAAAGACAACAACAGGGGTGTAGATGCGGGCAAAGCGCGATATGAATGCCTCGCTACGCGACTTATTGTCGCTGGCATGCTCGACAAGATTGATTATCTTCGACACAGTGCTTTCGCCAAACACCTTCGTCGTGCGCACCTTGATGACACCCGACACGTTGACACATCCCGACACCACCTCGTCGCCCTCGGCAACATCGCGTGGGAGTGTCTCGCCAGTAAGTGCCACAGTATTGAGTGCCGTAGTGCCTTCAACGACAACACCGTCGAGCGGAACCTTCTCTCCTGGACGAATCTCTATCGTTTCGCCCACCGCCACCTCATCGGGAGCGACAGTCTCGACATCGCCTCCACGCACGACACGTGCCACATCGGGACGGATGTCCATCAGGTGGGAGATGCTCTCGCGGCTCTTACCCTCGGCATAGCCTTCAAACATCTCGCCTATCTGGAAGAAAAGCATCACGAAGACAGCCTCGGGAAACTGCGTCTCGGCACCTGGCAGGAAACCGATGAGCAACGCTCCGATGGTGGCTATCGACATGAGGAAATGCTCGTTGAACGCATCGCCATGAGTCACTCCTTCCCATGCCTCCTTAAGGGTGTCGTGACCGACGAGCAGGTAGGGCACCAGATAAACAAGCAACAACTGCCATGTGGACAGACTGGAATATTTCTCTATAAGCACTGCGCATACGAGCAGCACTATAGTTATGCCGATGAGCAGCAACTGACGGTGCAGGCTGCCATGCTCGTGATCGTGGTGATGCTCGTGGTGATGGTGATGATGCTCATGCGAGCAGCCGCAATGACTCTCATGCTCGTGGCAACAATGGTCGCCTGAGTGATGCTCGTGAGCGCTTTCGCTGTGATGATGTTCGTGAATCATAATCGTTTCGTTTTTATCGGATGTGAGCGACGTGCCACATCCATTTCCGACTGCAAAGGTAATAATAAAGTTCTGCAACTTGGTTGCAAAGTGGCTCTGGCGCGTTTTTTTGCAACCGAGTTGCAAATGCGATGAACAAAAAAAGTGAGTGCAACGCTTTCCGTCTGCACTCACTCCATGTCTGTTATTCTTTGTGGGAACCCGCGGTATTATCTTACTCCGCCGCCGAATCCTCCACCAGAGAATCCGCCTCCTCCGCCCCACGATGCCGAACCGCCGCGCCCCATGGCACGTGCCTCGCGCTCGGCTTTGCTCATTGCAGCCCGCGACGTGCTGTTGTGCATGGTTGAGTAAATCATCGGCAGGGTGGTCTCGTCGGCCATCTGCTGGGCAATCTTGTCCATATTGAAATACTCGGGGTTGATTTTCTTCATCTCGGCAATCACCCTGTCGGCAATACCGAACAGCGTGGCGTAGATCATATAGTCTTTCCACAACTTCACCTCACCCAGGCTGCGCTCATCGAGAAGGGTGAATTCCTTTAGGAACTTCTTCAGGCCGAACAGTTTGCGCACCTCGTCGATCTCGTTTCTATACTGATAGATGCTAGTCTTCGAGTGCAGCGTCTGGATAAACGAATCGGTGTAGCTTTGGTTGTAGCGACTCGTCATCCACGACCGCAATTCCTTGGGTTCGAGGATGGTATCGTTGCCTGCCGCGTCGCGGAAGATCTTATGCACCATGCGCAACAGCTGCGGACGCTCATCGGCATCCTTAAGTTCATGGATGACAAAGTTCTGCCGGGTCTTGCCCTTCTCGTTCACACTCTGGTCGATACTGATAGCTCCATCGTTGATGAGCTTCAGTATGCACGCCGAGAGCAGGTTGTTGTAGTCGGCACCGAAATACTTGTATGCATTCAGCACATCGTTCGACTGCTGCAGATTTCCCTCGTAGGGTATGTCGCGATACCACAGCAGGTCTTTCGTCACCTTACGATGCTCGCGCCAAAGATAAATCAGATAGCCGATGAAGAGCAGCAACGGCAGGACGAAGAAGAACAACAGGAAGAACAGCAAGAAGAACTTTTCTGCTTTGCTATTTCCCTCACGGTTGTAATCGCTGCCCTCGAATGCCCGCTCTTTCATCTGCTCGAAGGTGCCGTCACCAATCATTGCAGGATCGAAGACCCCCTTGTCGAAACGCGACATCACTATCATCGCACTCCTACTAGTGAACGGCTCACTACTCTCGGCGACAATAGCACCGTCGGAGAAATTCACGTCGCCATAATAGCGGAAAGCCCAAATGGCGGCATTGTCGGAGCTGAACTGTGTAGAGTCTTCAGCGACAATTGTCAGTTTCACATGCTGCGGACTGGGCGACATGCCTTCGGCGACAAACATATAGTTGAAACCGTCGGCGTCGCTATAGCTTCGCAGCAGGTCGGTAACGGTGTAGCTCGTCACGTATGTGCGGTCGCCACTCTCACCAAGACCCCAGCAGAGCTCATAGCCGTCGTGCTTGGTGACGATACCGCACTTGCCGGCCTTCCAACCGCGACTCCTGTCGATGTCCCACTGCCCGATGTTGTTGAATTCGTATCCGCTCTCGTCGCTTACTGCAAAGTCGCGCAGTTCGCTGCCGTTGAGATTGCCTATGACGACGTAGCACTCAGTGCCTTCAGAGTCGATAGTCATCTGTCGCGTCTCGGTGATGCGTGCATCGCCGTTCTTGCTCAACACCACGCGGATGTCGAGATTGTTCAGCTGCGGACGGGCAAACACTCCTCCTGCCAGCAACAGCAACGACAGCAGAATGCTACTTCTTAAATGCTTCATCGAGATTTGGATAACTCTTCTTCTGCTCCTCATCGACCTTCAGATATTCCTTCTCTACGAAGTGAAGTATCGATGCCACTATCGACGACGGCCACTGGCGCACCATGCGGTTCATCTTGGTGGCGGTGTCGTTATAGACCATACGCGACATGCGCACATTCTCTTCATACTGCTTCACACCCTCCATTGTCTCCTGATAGAGTCCGGCAGCCTTCAGCTCGGGATATGCCTCACCGATGGCAATAAGACGTCCCATCACTTGTCCGAGGGCACTCGTCTGCTCGTTGACAGCCTCAGGGGTGTTCACCTGCTCGCCACGACGCTGCTTGATAACTTCGATAAGCGTCTCCGACTCGTGTTTTGCATACTGTGCAGCGGTCTTTGCCAATGCCAGCACGGCATCCCAACGCGAATTGAGCTGAACCTCTATCTGGCTCAGGGCATTCTTGCACATCTCATCAAGATTCACCAGCGAACGCTGAGTGGAAATGAAATAGCCACCCACCACAATCGCCAAAATGATAATAATACCTAATAGTGTCATAATACTGAAAAATTTAAAGTTTATGATGCAAATATACAACTTTTTGACAATTCCAAGCAAATGATTATTAGAATATTTAAATTTGAATCGAAAATAAATATCCTCAACCGATGATCAAAGCCTAGACAACACACCGCAACCCCTGACAGATGGAGTGAATACGCATGATATTTTACATCCGAAATCCGCACATAAACAATTTTGCTAGCAAATTTTGCGACAAAGGGCCCACTTATTATCATTAAAGAGCCTCTCTATCCGAAAATTTGCTAGCAAAATTTTCAACACAAAACAAACAGTATGCTTCTCCCTACATAAAAGCATGCTTTCTCATTGCCTTGTCGAGCTTCTTTGGCAACGCATGGCGGTTGAGGAAGATGTATGTGGTGTTGAGTGCCATATAGTCGCGCGACATATACCATGTACCCTTGTAATGCCCACTCTCGCCCCACGAGTTCTTCACCATATAGTATGGCTTGCCATGCTCATCGACAGCCTTGCCGTAGATGAGCATCACATGGTCGTAAGTAAAGCGCCAGTCGTCGAACTGCTCCTGACGCATCTGTTGCGTAGGCACCACACCGTCGGGCAACGAGGCAAAGCCCTGACGGCTGAAATCGCCCGACACATCGCCACCCCATGCCACGGTATAGCCAGCATCGAGGGCGATATCAATCAAATCCATCAACTGAGCGATAGGGATATTGTAGCTTGGCTTGAGACGCCACTTGTAAGGGGCCTCGATGACAAACCAATTATTGAACGGATGATGCGTGAAGCTTGTCAGACTCACATAGTCGTCGTACACCAGTCCCAGACTCTCGGCAAACGACTGCGGAGTGTATGTCTTTCCCTCATACACAAACGATTCCGGGCAACGCCCCACATACTTCTCGATGACAGTCTGCACACTGTCCTTCCATGATGCCATCGGCTCTTTGGCACCCTCTTTCACTATACTGCTCACAGTGCGCTTCAATTCTGGGAAAAACACCTTGAAGTTTGCCAGTGAGTCACCCGTCAGAGAGCCAGGGGCAGGCATCGCATCCTCGGGACAGATGCCATGCTGGCGGATCACCTCGAGCACATCATCGCACGAGCCACCTTCGGATATTTGACTGTAGCCGTGCATCCGTACATAATGAGTAGCGCAATCCATGTAATCTTTGTTCACCACGAACATCTCGCAAAGATCATACTCGCGACCAGTCTTGCGGAGTATCTCACTCTCGAAAAAGCCGAGCGTGGCAAAGTCCCAGCACGTTCCACTGCGGTATTGATTCTTTACCGAAGTGATCTTGTTCTGCTTCACCACCGTAAACTTCTGCTGCGCCGTGGCAGGTATAGCCAGAATGACGGCTAACACAAAAAACAATTTTCTCATCCTATCAAAATAAAAATTCGTCTTTACCATTCACACCTGCAAAGTTAGTGGAAATTGTCTTAAAAACAAAGAATTACATAATAATGAAATCCAAATATATCGAATGACTTTTGGCCTATCCTCTGCTTGAACAAGAGATAAACAAATTCAGCGAGACAAACAAATTCATGTTGCTTATCTCGCTGACTCATAATGCAATAGCTCAAAACGGAGCCTTAATACTCATCCTCGTTGAACAGAAAATCTTCTTTCGTGGGATAGTCGGGCCAGATGTCCTCTATGCTGTCATACACGTCACCCTCATCCTCTATCTCCTGAAGATTCTCAAGAACCTCAAGAGGCGCACCAGAACGAATTGCATAATCGATGAGTTCCTCCTTGGTTGCAGGCCATGGAGCATCTTCCAATTTCGAAGCTAATTCAAGTGTCCAATACATAGTCTAATGTCAATTAAATGTGTTCATTTTTAATCTGCGTGCAAAAGTAATAATTTTTATATTATCTGCAACATTATAGAAGAAAATTTTTCTATGAACACAAATTTTCTGCTCCTATATATACAAAAAACTACGGAACACTCGACAGATTCCTTTTTGAACCATACGTGTTCCGTAGTAATATTCCTAGTTTTCACGTCATCCGCAGATTTCACGGATTGAGCAGATAATCATACGCTTTACATCACTCACTCCAACTTCCCCGAAAACTTTAATCCGCTTAATCTGATAAACCAACGGTCACTGTTTCGGAGCGTAAGCGTAGAAGGGAAAGTAATCTGTGGTCGTTAAAAGCTAATCCGCTAAATCTGTGGTCGTTTTCACTTTCCAAGTATGATATCTATGAGTGCCGTCACGTCGCTAATGTCTATATTATCATCATCATTCACATCGGCAGCATCATGATCATTCTGATACGGCTGCGTGCTGTCCTTACCCAAAACGATATCGATGAGAGCCGTCACGTCGCTGATGTCCACACGCCCGTCTTTGTTCACGTCGCCAGCAATGCTCACCGCCATCACCTCGTCGAGGAAGAACCTCTTCGCGGGGGTGAACGAGATAGATACCTCTCCACTACCAGTAAGCGTGAGCACATACTCCGTCCACTTACCTTCCTCCATAGTCAACGAAGTCTCCGACAATGTAGCATCTCCCGTCACCGACAATTTCAAAGTCTTACCATCAGTTCCCCACGGCGCGGCCTTGAATGAGAATGTAGATGTACCATTTACGACAAACGTCGGAGTTGTGACAACACTCGCTCCACTACTATTTCCAAATCGTGCACATTTATCTCCACCATACTTATTATTCGCTGTCCATCCTACATTATCTGGTTTAAACGTAGACGATGCAACATTACCACCAAACTGTTCATCATTACCTCCTGTACCATCACACTGGTCAAAAGTCTCTTTGAAATCTGTTGTTACATTATAAATAATATATATTGCGGTCGCCACATTGCTGAAGTTTCCATTTGCATCCTTAGCTACAGCCTTCAATGTTGTTGTCTTATCAACTGTTATCGGGCCAGTATATACATTGTCGCCATCCTTTGGCGAAGATTCGTCAGTGGTGTAATAGATTGTCACATTTGGCGTAGTACAAGATATCTCCACCGTTACAGGTTCTGTATATGTACCGCCATCAGGGGAGAATGTAGGCATACTCACTCCAGAAGGCACTGCACTTAGATAGCGATCATCATCCGATGCTGTAGAAATTGAACTGTATGGATTAAAAGCGACATCTACACTATCACCCCACACATATTCTGCCAGATAAGGGTAATCAACAAAAAGATTTCTATTACCTTGTATATCATTAACAGCATTATTCCTATCTATCTCCAACTCATCTACAGGGTCCGACTTCAACCACTGCAGATAGAGTGTATATGCCCATTGCTTCAGCGTTGGCCATGTGTCTTGCTGAAGCTGATAATAAGCAGATGTCTTAGTTCCGTTATCATTATATAGCTTCCATGTAAGGTCTTGATAACATGTTGCCATATACATATAAGCGCGAGCAAAATCGCCTTTATATTGGTCACCTGGTTCCCAACACCATATATTCGAAACGCCATCAATTGTCCCTCTTCCTACTTTATCATATCCCTCTTCCTCTTTGTCAATTTGAGTAACCACACCCATTGGGTAATTCTGCTTGGAATTATTAGCCTTAGAATCTGAGGGATACAAGTTATACAAATCCTTGTAAGCACTCACACTGGTAGAACCACCCCACCAACTACTAGGAAATGAATGTTCAATATTCATCTCCGATATTGCCGTATATGTCAATGTAAAATCGTCAAGAAAATAAAATTTACGAGCACTGTATCTATTCACACACTCATTGGTTTCTGGTATACGATCAGTGTGATAAAAACCCCACCAAGTTTTCTTATTTCCACCTCCATAGTTCAATGTCGTAGGATTCTTTATTTTATTATATATCGCGGTTTTCAGTTCCGCCTTCTTCTTGCCGTTCAGCGCACTGGCATACGAAGCCAAACTCTGCCTGTCGATAGCATTGGCAGGCAAAGAAACCATTATCGAGAGGAGCACAACAGCTCCAAGTAAAAACGATTTTCTCATATTAGTAATATTTGGCTGTAAAATTACAAACTAATTTCCAAATACACTAATATCAGAGTGTTAAAAACATTTCACACATCACGAAGATTACGCAGAAGCCCACTTTTATAAACAATTATCTATATTCGTTCCATTCGCCGGATTACTTTCTATACAGTCAGTGGGTCTACGACAAGTCTCGTGGTTTAAAACTATTTTCGGATTGCTCTAGTTTTTTTCGCC
>CACZRN010000132.1 GCA_902783625.1 uncultured Prevotellaceae bacterium | reverse complement strand
TTATCTCTATGCTTTGCTGTTCGTCAACAATGAGCGCTGTGGTATTCTCACGTTGCTGCTTTATGTGGCTTGAGGGCAGATTAAAACTGCTGCGGTCGCTGCCTTCCTCTTCCATGATAGTGGGAAAGAACAGCAGTATATCACATTCATCTGCCAATGGCTGAATGTCTTGCCCTGTCTCCCACATCTTTACCCTTGCAATATTGCCAAGAGCATTTTCAAGTCCCTGAATGGGAGTTACTCCATCGCCACGCCATCCACCACGACCGCCACTGTAGTCGCCGAGAGTGAGACTATTGGCAGCGGGACCGTAAACTCCGATTTTCTTTCCTGCGGCTTTTAGTGGAAGAATGCCGTTGTTCTTCAAAAGAGTCATCGACTTACGGGCACATTCCAATGCCAACTGTCGATGCTCATTGTTTCTCACAATGGCGTCGGCAGCCTTCTCGTCAACGAATGGATTGTCGAACAAACCCAATTCGAATTTCGTCTTCAAAACTCTCTTTACACTTTCGTTGATTACACTTTCATCGATGGCACCACTCTCAACAAGCATTAGCAGACTATCGTTTGAGTTTGCCAGTTGTATGTCGAGTCCATTAGAGAGACACATTGCCGTAGCATCGTTATAGCTATCAGCCATCAGATGATTACTATACATAATATCCACGCCGCTGTAATCTGACACCACATACCCCGAGAATCCCCATTCTTTTCGGAGTATATCGTTGAGTAATACACTGCTGCAACTTGCCGGAATACCATCCACGGTATTGTATGCCGCCATTATGCTTCGTGCCCCGCCATCGACTATACAAGCCCTGAACGGCTCGAGATAAACCTCACGCAACACTCGCCATGAGTTTGTAGATGCATAAGAGTCGTGTCCACCTTCGCCATAGTTGTCAACATAATGCTTTGGTGTTGCCACTATGCCATTTGTCTCCAATGCCTTTACATATGTCGAACCCATCTTAGAGTTAAGGAGTACATCCTCGCCGTAGCTCTCCTGACAGCGTCCCCAACGCTGATCACGGGTAATATTTACTACTGGGGCATATACTTGTCTCACTCCCACAGCACGCAATTCTTTTGCCACCACTTCACCTTCTCTGTAGTAAAGCTCGTCGTCGAAAGAGGCAGCCATCGCAATACTCTGTGGGAAACACGTGGCATTACCCCACTGGGCACCATGAAGAGCTTCACCATGCTGCAAAACAGGTATTCCCCAGCGACTTGCAGCAATTGAGCGGCGTGTGTCTTCATTGATATACTTCGCCACATTGCTGGGGTTGTTCTTGATGTTTCCCTCCCATAGAAAGTGACCGATATTCCTCACATGCCCTTTCTTGTAATCTCTCTTCTCGAAGAACTCATCAAAGAAGAGTAGTTGAGCACTTATCTGCTCCACTTTCTCCTCAAGTGTCATGCGGCTAAGCAAGTCGTTGGCTCTTTCTTCGGCACTCAGACTCTTGTCTTGGTATCTGTATTTTACCTTTGCCTTTTCTGCTGCTTGTAAAGCTATAGGCAACAATAAAAGGAGTAAAACAAAAAGTTTCTTCATGACAGAGATATTATGGTTCAACATTTATCTTTACCTTGTGATTTCCGCCACTCAATACAATTGTTTTCCCGGTGTACTTCTTGCCGTTGACTTTCAGCGAGGAGAAACTCCAAGGTATTGTTACTTTTGCCTTAGTGCCTTTCGGAATTTGCAATTTCCATTGGATAGTGTTTCCGCTCCTCTTGTGAGTCATACCGACTGTTCCCGAAACAGTGGGGAAGGAGAGCGATGCATCGTTGAAGATATTGGCATCGGGTGTCATTGCAAATTCTTTCCATCCTGCAGCAGTGGGGTAGATGCCGAACATCTTTGATGGCAACACCGACAATGTGCCACCACTCCAAGCATGGTTCACTGACCCTATAGCCCAGTTATTGTTAATACCTACATCCCATCCCTCAAACAGAGTGTCGAAGTCGGGATGATTCACTATGTAGTTGAAACGTTTGTGGGTGCGTTCAATAGCATAATCTCCATGTCCAATCTCAAACAGCGCCTCCATGACAAATTTCTCCATATATGGGCTGGCGTGTTCTTCAGTTTTAAACACCTGATATATGGCATCATACTTGTCGGGGGTTGCTATCCCTGCGAGCACAGCAAGAGCCTGCACACGGTCATCAGTCATGCCTTTGTAGTCGGGATGACGATATCCATTACCTGTCCAGCAGGTGCGGTTAAGGGCATTTATTATTGATTCACGGCGCTGACTATAACAGGTCGCATCATCATTATGCCCTAACAACTTGGCCATATTCGTTATGCTCTCTAGTGCAAGGCAATACCATGTGTTTTGCAACAGTCGCATATCTCTGTTGTCACCCCAATCGCCCCAGTTCCAATCACCATCGTGGAATGCCACAATACCTGAATCATCAAGGGAATAGACATCAAGATATCGCTTCACGGCAGGGTAAACATGTTCAATCGTAGCTCTATCGCCAGTGTTCATGTAATATGTCCAAATGCCGTATTTACCTACTGCTGCAAGCATCTGTACTGGCAACTCTATGCCATAATTGCCTGGGATGGGTGAGAAGAGGATGCTGTCAGGGCGTTGCCAATCAGCAAGCTCGTGTATTCCTTTTCTTATTAGCGAATGCAGACTTGTTGAATATGTGTAGAAACACTCGCCAAGGATGACGACAATGTCTCCCCACCATTGTCCACGCTCACGCTCGGGGCAATCGAAGAAATTATCACGGGCATTGACATATATCGTTCGGAGTCCTTTTTTCCAGAATAGGTTGAAGAAATCATCATTGCAATTAAATGTTCCTTCGGGGTATGTGTCGTAACCAGTCTCACGATAGGCAACACTTGTCACCTTTGCTCCATGCTCCACAGTGAGGATTATCTTCATGCCATTGAGCCATCCCAACGACTCATGCACCTGCTGCCCTTTGCGAGTAATGTAGTCGGCACGCAGACATTCTTCTCCCACCTTTGCATGATCGGTTTCGATGAGAATACGATGTCCCCCTGTCTCGTCTTCAATACTTAATATCGGAGTCATCTGCATGTTGTGTGGAAGATATGCAATAACGGTGTCACTCTGTGTGCCATGGCGTGTCTCCATCTTTGCTGTCTTTATGCCGAAGTCTTTCCAGTATGGTATCGGGCGTTTTACCAAGTTGCCGAGAGTACTCTCCATCTCCACAGCTTTTGAAAAACCAACAGTGGCTGCTGTCTGCCAGCCGGGAATATCTTTAGTAGCATCAAAACGGATGCTCGATTCCGATAGACGATAGTTTGGTCTTGGGCAGTCGGCAGTACCAAAGGCAGGGTGAATGCGGCAAAGCCAATTGCTGTCGGTGTTGATGCCAAGAGTAGGGCACTCGAAAAGCATTTGTGCACACTTGCTGTCGTTGTGTGAGAATCCGCTCTTGCCGAAATACCACAGCAACAAAGCAATCTTGTTCTCTCCTTTTCGAAGATACGGAGCCAAGTCAACCTCATCGTAATAGCTGTCTTTCGGGTTAGGGCCACGCTTTAGCTCTCCTTCAAAGATAACCATCTCACCATTTACCCACAACCAATACTTGCTGTCTACTGCAATCTTTGCCAAGGCATGCTTGGGCAGTTTGCCCACGTTAACATCTCTCCTGAATGCTATCCACTGATTCTCTTGTGCAGGCAGAGCGTCTTTGCAAGTGATGGTTTTATCTGCAGCTGTTGCAACGATAGCCACAAACAAAAACGAAATCAATAATACTGCTTTTCTCATAGTTTTTCTTTTCTCTATAACTCCCTGTCTCTTTATTTTATCAAACGTATATCAGCCGACGAAGCACCTACCATTACCTTTGGAACACCTGCGGGATATATGAATTTCGATTTGCTCTCACTCCAATATCTCAAATCTTCGCGTCGGAGACTTACAGATACTCTTTGTTTCTCGCCTTTCTTCAGGTGAACACGCTTAAACCCTCTGAGTTCTTTTTCAGGCACAACACCTTCATATTCCGACAATTGAACATATACCTGCGCCACTTCGTCACCATCATATCTGCCGATGTTCTTCACATCGAACTCAACATCGATAGTGTTTTCTTTTTCGTTAATAATCAGGTTGGAGTATTTGAATTGCGAGTAGCTCAGTCCGTAACCGAATGGATAAAGCACACCGCCTTTGAAATACTTATATGTGCGGTTTGAGAGATCGTAGTCATCGAATGCCGGCAAATCTTCCACACTGTTATAATATGTCAGCGGCAATCGACCGGCAGGATTATATTTACCGAACAACACCTCTGCCACTGCCGTGCCTCCCTCTTGTCCCGGATACCAAGCATTCACAATGGCTGGTATGTTTTCGTTTTCCCATCTCAAGTCGAGTGAGCTGCCGGCAACAATCACGAGCACGACATTCTTGTTTATCTTATACATTGCTTTAATGAACTCCTTTTGGTCGGCGGGAAGATTGATATCGCTTCGGTCTTTTCCTTCACGCTCAATGCTTCTGTTTATTCCCATCACGGCAATCACCACATCGCTGTTGCGTGCAGCCTCCTTCGCTTCTGCCGTTATGTTACCACCGATACTGTCGCCAGCCGATTCCCATGGAGCGTACCTGACATTTACCTTATCCCCAACATAGTCTTTTATGCCCTGCAATATCGACACCGGCTCTGTCATCGGCTGTCCGCTGTAGTCGCCGAATTCACATGTAGCTGCATTAAGTCCTACCACAGCAATAGATTTCAATTTCGATTTATTCAGCGGGAGCGTTCTGTTGGCGTTTTTCAGCAACACGATAGCCTCTCTTGCCGCTTCAAGTGCCAGCTGACGATGCTTCTCTGAACCAATTACGCTTGGCGAAATCTTATCGTATGGGTTATTACCACTTGTGTCAAAGAATCCCAGTTTCATGCGGGCTGTCAGTATCCTTCTTGCTGCGCGGTCAATGTCGCTGTCGTCAACCATACCCATCTTATATGCCTCGTGTAGGGGTTCGATGTAGAAGTTGTCGCCGCATTCCAGGTCGAGCCCTGCCTTCAAGCATAGCGCAGCAGCCGTCTCGGTGCGCTTGGTGAAGTGATGATCTTCCCACACATTGCCCACAGCACCGCAGTCAGACACCACATATCCCTTGAATCCCCATTCGTCGCGAAGCACCTTGTTCAACAGCCACGGATTGGCGGTGCAGGGAATACCGTTTATGGCGTTATATGCCGACATTATCGACTCGGCATGTCCTCGACGTATGCATGCCTCGAAAGCAGGGAGATAATATTCCCTCAGCCATCGCTCCGATATCTTCGCGTCGCACTCAAAGCGGTTGTGCTCCTCGTTGTTGGCGGTGAAGTGCTTGGGAGTTGACACCACCTTCAGGTATCTCGGATGGTCACCCTGTAGTCCTTTCACGAAAGCTGCACCCATCTCACCTGTCAGGAACGGGTCCTCGCCGTAAGTCTCTGGAGTACGTCCCCATCGTGGGTCTCGGGCCATGTTCACCGTTGGCGACCAGAATGTCAGCAAGTCGCTGAACTGGTTTGTTTGTTTCTTACCACGTTCCAACTCATTCCAGCGTGCGCGTGCCTCGTCGGATATAGTAGTCGATATAGTATTCAATAACGTGGGGTTCCATGTCGAAGCAAGACCAATTGCCTGCGGGAAAACGGTAAACTTACCCGGACGCACCACTCCGTGCAGCGCCTCGTTGCCGTGATAGTACTTCGGGAATCCCAATCGCTCGTTTGCAGGCGATGTGGCTCGCATCAAGTCGATCTTCTCGTCAACAGTAAGCCGACTGAGCAAGTCTTCTACACGCTCTTCTATCGAACGACTCTCGTCAAGGTATGGCAGCGTTTGAGCATTAACCGATAATGCCATTGCAAACGAAATAACCACTAATTGTATTCTTCTCATATTACTTTAAGTGTTTTCAATTATATTGTTGATTGTCAATAGTTTTTATTTGTTAGTTGTGCGGTGCTGACGGTATTGGTATCTCGTCGTTATACACTCCCGTGAGTTTCGAGTCGGTTATCTTCATGTCCCATCCCATCTGCCTCAGGTGAGTATGCACCAGATAGCTGCTACCAAACTCTTTTATCTTCATCGATGCGTTTGTGTTCCACGAGATGTTCGACAGTGTGAAGAATATCTCGGCCATCGTGTTGCCTGTGAAATGATGCCATATCGTTCCGAGTATTCCGTACATTCCATGCTTGCTGGCATATCTCCCTTGCGCTGCAATGCCGCCAATGTTATCCCATGGGCATGCCAGTACGTCGAAGCCCTCTTGTTTGAAATAGTCAAGGGTGGGGTAGGCTGTCGTAGGAGCACCGTAATACCAGTCACACACCACAATATCGCGTGGCAACTTGCTTACTGCGCTTGCCAGTGACTCGTCGGCATGTGCATAGAATCCACTCCAACGCTTATCGTCTTTGCCCAATAGCATGTCGTGCCACATCATCGGTCGTGCGCCGCGCTTCTTAAGAGTTTTTTCTATCTCACCTATATGATTCAAGAACAGCTCCGAATATGGCTTCTTTGTGCACTCCGGACAGCTTGGCGGTGTCGCCTCGTCGCATCCTATGTGGAAATATGGCGGGTTGCCGAACGCCTCGTGCATCTCTGCTATCACCCCCTTCTGTAGATTCAATGTCTCAGGGTTCGACAGACACCAATTCCATCCTGCGAAAGGTTCGAATAGAGGCTGATATTCCGGTCTCATATCCAGCGTGGCGTGTTTTCCAGCGCAATGGCGAGCCATAGTGGCATGTCCGAACACATTCATCTGTGGTATGAGTGTTATGCCCAGATCGTCGGCGATTTCTCTTATCCGCCTCACTTCCTGTTTCGTCATCGTGCCGTCTTGCCATCCCAGCCAGGGAGCCACATCGCTGCGGAATGTGCCCCACGACTCTATCACTGCGTAGTTGAGCTTATAGTATGCAGCCAGACGCACAAAGCGCTCTATCTCCTGCGGCTTGCTCTCGTGGAACCAGCAGATGTGTATGCCTCGGAATGCCATGGCGGGCTTGTCTGATATCTTCGTCCGCGGCACTATCCACCCCTCTGTCTTCAGTGTTCCGCGCTTCGGTATTGCTATCTGTCGCAGGGAGTAGAGGGCATACCTTACCCCTTGCAGCGACGATGCTGCCACCTCCACGTCTTTTGCGATATTCAGTGTATATCCCTCTGTTTCGATTGCCGGTTGTTTCCCACGCTTTGCCTCTGCCTTCGGTGCAAATCTCCCATACCATTCGCGCAAATGCCTTTGCGCCCACTCCGTAGCTTTCTTGTCGGGACAAGTAATGACGACTCTCTTCAACGTGTAATACTCATCGCCAGAGATGTCGCACTCCGTAGGTTCAGGGCAGATGGTAGGTGGAACCCTGCTGCCGTCAGCCCATGCCGTGGTGGCACATAGGATGAAAGAAACAATTATCAGTTTTTGTAGTTTCATGATTGATTTAGGTTCATTCAACTTTATGATATGCAAAAATAAGAAAAATAACTGACACGTCAAAGCAAAATCGGTGTAATTATACCCTGTTTTTGATGCCTGAATGACTTGTTGTCGTGACACCTATTGTTTAACCCGCTGACAATAAAACATTTATAATATTGCGTGGCCTATCTGTGAATTTCGAAGCCTGGCGTCGCCGATGATTTCTTAACCTCCCCCTGATTTTCGAAGTCAATCGGTGAATACTGTTTATACTTCGCACTTAGCCACGACGCGTAAATGTTGCATAAATTTATATAGTGCCATTGTCTTCATGCAGCAACTGAGACGAATATGTCTTTGCCTGTGATTATGTAAGCATGTAAAAGAACTCTTTTTGTCAAAGATAAAAGCCCCTTTTCTTTAACATAAAAGCCTCTTTTCCCGGGTATAAAAGGCTCTTTTAGTTTCGCTGAAATTCTTAATGCCTTCTTTAAAGACTTCGCCTCTCCCGCGCGGCAACTTCGGCTAGTTTTTAATATCGGCATTTGCGAACTTTCCATGGGCACATTGGAGCATTCCTTTGTCACTGCAAAGATAAGAAATAGGATTGAAATAACCGCGAAAAGTGTAGTTAATAGTTGTTAAATATGATACTAAAAAGATGTTAAAGTTATTCAAGTTAAAAAAATATGCATAAATGCAAAAATATTTAATTGGTTACAAAGGTTACAAGGTTACAAGGTTACAATAATAGGGGTGCAAGTGTAATAATAATTAATTAATTCTTATATATAATAAGGTACGCGCGATGTACAATTATTTTCATTTTTTTTCTAAATAGGGGTTTTAAATGGGTATTTTTGTAACCTTGTAACCTTGTAACCATTGTAACCCCTATTTTGAAAGGCTAAACA
>CACZRN010000131.1 GCA_902783625.1 uncultured Prevotellaceae bacterium | reverse complement strand
TTTTCGTTTTTCACTCCGACCGCAGGGAGGTCACTGCTTTCAGATTGTAAGTTTTATTCATTTCCCACCACTATTTATCCTCTCACAGGACTCAACAGAAAATCTTTCATCACCAATAAAGAGCAACAATCGGTTCGCTTCACTCAACAACACGTCTCCTGTTTTGCTTTATACTTTGCGTGTTTTTTTCTCATGGAGAATAAAAAGTTAGGATGCATATCGGTAAAAAAAGAATAAATTCTTTTGTTTTACTCGCGGTTTGCAGTAACTTTGCAATCGAAAATTCAGCAACGATATCAATAAATAAAATTCAATATAAATTACATAAGGTAAAATGAAGAATATCAGTCTTGACATTTCAAAAGCCGCTTGCTTCTTGAAGGCAGGCGCAGTAGAGGCTTTCGAACCCAAAGTGAACGATGCACGGCATGCTCTGGAGAACGGCACATGCCCTGGTAACGATTTTCTCGGATGGCTGCATCTGCCGACGAGCATCACGAAAGAATTCATCGCCGAGGTGCAGGCAGCGGCCGACACTCTCCGCGAGAAGTGCGAAGTGGTGGTTGTGGCAGGCATCGGAGGATCATACCTCGGTGCGCGCGCAGTGATCGAAGCGCTAGGCAATTCGTTCGCATGGCTCATTCAAGACAAGAAGAATCCCGTCATCCTCTTTGCAGGTAACAACATCGGCGAGGACTATCTATCGGAACTGACCGAGTATCTGAAAGATAAGAAATTCGGCGTCATCAACATCTCGAAGAGCGGTACGACCACCGAGACCGCTCTCACCTTCCGTCTGTTGAAGAAGCAGTGCGAGGCACAACGCGGCAAGGAAGAGGCACGCGACGTGATTGTCGCCGTGACCGATGCAGTGAAGGGTGCCGCACGCAAATGTGCTACGAAAGAGGGATACAAGACATTCGTCATCCCCGACAACGTAGGTGGACGGTTCTCCGTGCTCACACCGGTAGGACTGCTGCCTATCGCCATCGCAGGATTCGACATCGCAAAGCTCGTTGAGGGAGCGCAGGATATGGAGAAGGCAACGGGCACCGACGTGCCTTTCGCAGAAAACATCGCAGCACAGTATGCCGCCGTGCGCAACGGACTCTACGAGGCTGGCAAGAAAATAGAGATAATGGTGAACTATCAGCCGAAGCTTCACTTCATAGCAGAATGGTGGAAACAGCTCTACGGCGAGAGTGAGGGTAAGGACGGCAAAGGTATCTTCCCGGCATCGTGCGACTTCACCACCGACCTGCACTCCATGGGCCAGTGGATACAAGACGGCGAGCGCTCGATATTCGAGACCGTTATCAGCATTGAGAAGCCAAACCGCCAGCTGCTCTTCCCCAACGACGAGGAGAACCTCGACGGACTGAACTTCCTTGCAGGTAAGCGCGTCGATGAAGTGAACAAGATGGCAGAGCTCGGTACACGACTGGCTCATGTCGACGGAGGAGTGCCAAACATTCACATCTCAGTGCCCGAACTGAACGAGTATTACATCGGTCAACTCATCTACTTCTTCGAAATTGGATGCGGCATCAGCGGCAATGTGCTCGGCGTGAATCCATTCAACCAGCCAGGTGTAGAGGCATACAAGAAGAATATGTTTGCCCTGCTCGACAAGCCAGGATACGAGGAAGAGAGCCGCGCCATTAAAGAACGGCTGAAAGGGTAAGAAGAGTTGACTCCTCACTTCGACATGGATGCAATCGGGAGTTATCTGAGAAGGACGGGCTTCGATACGTTTGAGCCGAAAGCAGTCCTCTTCGATATGGATGGTGTGCTCATCGACTCAATGGGCAATCATGCCAAAGCATGGCACGAGGCAATGAGGACATTCGGCATCGACATGACGCAACACGATGCCTATATGACTGAAGGACAGAGGGGTATCGACACCATCAGGCAGATGGTAAGGCTGCAGCGAGGAGAAGAGATAAGCGAACAGAAAGCGCAAAGCATGTACGACGAGAAGGCTCGGCTGTTCCATCTGATGCCTACGGCACCCTTGATGCCAGGGATAATAACGCTGATGGAGAGCATCCGACAGGCTGGCATGCTGATATGCGTGGTGACAGGAAGCGGACAGCGAAAGCTCATCAACCGGCTGACGACCGACTTCAATGGCTTCATCACCAGCGACATGATTATCACTGCCTATGACGTCAAGCGCGGCAAGCCATATCCCGACCCATATCTGCAGGGCATGGCGAAGTGCTCGACACAGCCTTGGGAGACCATTGTCGTGGAGAACGCACCGCTTGGAGTAAGGGCAGCAGTGGAGGCAAAAGCATTCACTGTCGCAGTAAACACTGGTCCGCTCGACGACAGGATGCTTATCAGAGAAGGCGCCGACGCACTGTTTCACAGCATCGACGAACTAAACGGAAACTTTAAGGAAATAATCAAAAAATAAAACTTTATTATGAAAAAGATCTCTGTAATATTTCTCAGCGCGATGCTTTGTAGCATCTTCACACTGAGTCTAACATCATGCAGCGACGATGACGGCATAGTCGATTACGACCAGACTCCGTATCTAAAATACAGACTCGACGTGGGTGACGACTTCCTGAAGTTCTATGATGTCACCATCACCTACAAGAGTGCCGATGGAAAAGACATTTACACCGAGAAACTCAACGAATCAAGCTGGGTGGAAAGAATGGATAACTACACTGGCGGCGACCCTGTATTCTATTACATCATCACTGCTAACGCAAAGAGCGAATACACCATCTCCAATGCTGTTCCCACATATAACCTGACTTATTCATACGGGGTAATGTGGTACACAAAGAAGACTGGCGCCAAAGAATACAAGCAGGGCGGCGGTGGAAAGATAACCCATGCCAACATGCAGGAGTATATCAACAGCCATCAGACTATTGAAATCTGCAACATAACAATGAAGCCAGGCATGGATGAATAGCATGGGGGCTGAAGGCCAAGGCAGGTGCTTCGGTCATGGCATTTTTATTATTGGAAACTGAAAGTATGAAGACGCGGATTGGTATATTGTTTCTTCTCGCATTATGCATGCTGCCAGTGGTGGCACAGGACGCCGCTAGTTCGCTTGGGATACAAGTGAAACAGGGATATCACACCACAGGACGCGGCAATACCGATGCCGTGATCCTTTGCATTGACCTTTCGAAATGCGATCCCAAAGTACAGGCAACCGGCATAGTATTTCAGCTTAAAGGAATCAGCCGCAAGGAGATAAACCGAATAAAAATCTACCAGACCGCAACGCCGGAGTTTTATGCCACCACTGACCGCACGCTCCTTTCATCGCAGAAGCCTATCGGGCAGTGTATTGAGACTTTTTTTGCTCCCTCCACTGGCTATCTTTGGCTGACGGTAGACGTGAAGAAGCACGCCACACTCGGTGCTCAGATCGATGCATCGCTGTTCTCAATAACTTATTCCGCTGATGGCGTTTCAAAGACTGTCGATATCCCCTCAGTCATTGGCGACCCCGTTGGCGAGGCTATCATATTCCAGACGCAGAGTATTGTCTATGCCCCCACATCAGATGACTGCCGTTACTACCGCATTCCGGCGATGACGCTGAATTCAAAGGGCGATATCGTAGTGGCCTGCGATCGACGCTATAATTCTAACGACGACCTTGGGAATCACAAGATTGACGTTAGCATAAGACGCAGCACCAACGGTGGGCGGTCATGGTCGGCACAACAGCTGATTGCCGTGGGCGACACCACCAATAGCGACAGGTACGGCTATGGTGACCCGTCGCTGGTCAAAACGCCGAGCGGTCGACTGCTCTGCACGATGGCTGTGGGGCAAGAACCATTCTTTGGGGATATGCACCACATAGCATTATCCATAAGTGATGACGGCGGTCTGACATGGACTTTTCCGCGGCTGATTGAAATGCCAGAATGGGTGAAGAGTATTTTCGTTGCTTCCGGCAAAGGACTGACAACGAGTCGCGGCGTCGTGATGTTCGCCACGAATGTGATTACCGAATTGGGTAGCAACGTGATTGAAAACTTCGTTATTCGCTCCACGGACGATGGTGAAAACTGGGAATTTACCAACGGCCGCGTCTATCGCGGCGGCGACGAAAGCAAACTGGTGGAACTGCCTGACGGTAACATTCTTTGCTCCATAAGGCTGAGAGAGGCACGAGGATTCAATCTCTTGACGGAGAATGGCGATGTAATCCGCGACCCGTGGAGAGCCAAGTCACTATACAGTGGCAACTCTTGCAATGCAGACATTCTCCTCACCCCACAGGGATTAATCCACACCTACCTGCGCCATCCATCGCTGCGTCGCGACTTGTCACTTGCCGTGAGCGACGACAACGGCAGCACCTGGCGTAAAATAATGTCCCTGCAACCAGAAGACGCAGCCTACTCAACGATGACCCTTTTGCCGAACGGCGACTTAGGTATACTCTACGAGGATGGATCATTCTCATCCGGAAACGGATATGCTATTACATTCCTGACCATTACTAAGAAGCAATTAGCAAAAATGGTGCGACAATCAAAAAAGAAATAACGATAATAATCGTACAAAATAACGGCTGAGTTCTCAACAACATTGAGGTTCAGCCGTTTTTCTGTCCTTATCAAAAAGCCTTTATTTCTCTTCACATTTTTTCATTTCCTTACACTCGTGGGCTTCCTTCACGATCTTCTCGCCCTTCTTCAGCTCGCGGGCAGTGTAGCCATTATCAGCGAGAAGTAGTTGCAGCTTCTCGGGAGAGGTCTTTTTCTTCTTGTACTTCACCGTAATGGTCTGATATTTCACGCTCGTCACAATGTCCTTCACACCCTCGTCTTTCTGAAGGATGCTCTTCACACGATTCTCACAGTTCACACAATGCATCTGCGGCTGGGTAGTGAACACCACAACCTTGTCCTTCGCATTTGCCGAGACAGCAACAACCGCCATCAGCAACATTATCAAAATCTTTTTCATAATCTGCCTGTTTTTTACAATTTCAAATGCAAAGATAGTGAAAGCTGAGCGGAGAACAAAGCGAAAACAAAAGTTTTTGCTTTTTATCCCGAAGCACATCCTTTCTTCAGCGACAGCAAAAGATAACGGATTTCACATTCTAAACACCACATATCAAACATTTTTATGATTATTTTTACCAATTATTTAGCACTATTTCCACTTTTTCAATAATTTTGCAGTGTAATAGCAACAACTATTTTTCAGATGAAGACAGGACTGGTATTAGAGGGCGGTGCCCTTCGTGGATTATTCAGCGTGGGTGTTTTCGACGTGCTCACCGAGCATGGATTCATGCCCGACGGTATCGTAGGTGTCTCTGCCGGCGCTGCCTTCGGCTGTAACATCAAATCGCACCAGCAGGGACGACCGCTCCGATATAACAAACTGATGGCTCACGAATGGCGCTACTGCTCGCTGCGATCGCTGATAAAAACGGGCGATCTGTTCGGAGGCGACTTCTGCTATCACTATATGCCTAACAATATCGACCTGCTCGATGCCGAGGCATACAACGCAGACCCAATAGAGTTCTACGCCGTGTGCACCGACCTGACCACAGGCAACGCCGTCTATAAGCTACTTATGAAAATCGACTACGAGGCGGAGGAATGGTTCCGAGCGTCGGCTTCGATGCCACTATGCTCGAAGATAGTGGAGATAAACGGACAAAAACTGCTCGACGGTGGCATCGCCGACAGTATTCCACTCAAGTTCATGCAGTCGAAGGGATACACCCGCAACATCGTGGTACTGACGCAGCCACTGGGTTATGAGAAAAAACAAAACCGATTCCTCCCACTGATGAAAATCGTATATAGGAAATATCCAGAATTCATCGACGCCGTCAGCCGACGTCACGAGATGTACAACGAACAGCTTCGCTACGTTGCCGAACAGGAGGAAAAGGGCAACATCATCGTCATCCGCCCGCCCGAGAAACTACCGATAGAGCATATCACACACGACCCCGACCTTATGCAACGCGTTTACGACATCGGTCGC
>CACZRN010000130.1 GCA_902783625.1 uncultured Prevotellaceae bacterium | reverse complement strand
CTATTTGGCTCGTTAAGAATCATAGACTGGCAGTTTCTGTGACCGAACCGATGTACAGGAATTATGAGGAACTGAAAACTGCGTTTCAGCCTGTTCTAAGCCTGGGAAGATTGGAGTTCATGGGCTTCCAGTCATTGAAATATCATTTAGGTAAAAAAATTAATTGATTATGAAAAAGATATTATTGCTGGGCTCAGGTGAACTGGGCAAGGAGTTTGTTATTGCCGCTAAGCGGGCTGGTGTGTATGTTGTGGCTTGCGACCGCTATGCGGGTGCTCCGGCTATGCAGGTGGCCGACGAGTGCGAGGTGTTCCCCATGCTCGACGGCGACAAGCTGGAGAGTGTAGTGAGGAAGCATAAGCCCGACATTATCGTGCCCGAGATTGAGGCCATTCGCACAGAGCGCTTATTCAAGTTCGAGGAAGAGGGAGTGCAGGTGGTGCCATCGGCACGTGCCGTGAACTACACCATGAACCGACGCGCCATTCGCGACCTGGCAGCTAAGGAACTGGGACTGCGCACGGCGAAGTATTTCTATGCCAAGACACTGGAGGAGTTTCGCAAGGCAGCAGAGGAGATTGGATTCCCCTGCGTGGTGAAGCCTCTGATGTCGTCGAGCGGACACGGACAGAGCTATGTGCACAACGAGGAGGAGTTGGAAACCGCTTTCCGCGAGGCAATGGAAGGAAGCCGCGGCGACGTGAAGGAGGTGATAATCGAGGAGTTTATCGACTTCGACTCGGAGTTTACCCTGCTCACCGTGACACAAAAGAACGGCGAGACTATCTATTGCCCGCCTATCGGTCATGTGCAGAAGGGCGGCGACTATCGCGAGAGTTGGCAGCCATACACCATTAGCGACGAGGCTCTGAAGACGGCGCAACAGATGGCCGACAAGGTGACACGTGCACTGACAGGTGCCGGCATATGGGGTGTGGAGTTCTTCCTGACGAAGCAAGGCGAGGTGATATTCTCGGAACTCTCGCCACGTCCGCACGACACAGGAATGGTGACACTCGGACATACGACAAACCTGAGCGAGTTTGAGTTGCATCTGCGCGCCGTATTGGGACTTCCCATTCACGACATACGTCTTGAGCATGCAGGAGCATCGGCAGTGGTGCTTGCGCCCGAGGACTCGGACAAGCCATTCGACTATAACCTCATCGATGCCCTTCGCGAGGAGTGCACAAGGGTGCGCATCTTCGGCAAGCCTGAGGCTCATCGTGGGCGCAGAATGGGAGTGGTGCTGTGTTATGGCGACCTCGATGCCGACACCACCGCACTGCGCGACAAGGCAAAGCGACTGGCGACAACAGTGCTCGGCACTGAGCCTTATATGAAAAAGTAGCCGACAAGCGAAACATAAAAGCCCATTAAGCGACACATAAAAGCCTTTTAGGCGATACATAAAAGCCCTTTTAATACCCCTCCTGAGGGGTTATTGTGGGCAAAAAATACACAAAATGCTTCGAGCCCTCCATTCTCTGCGATTTGTCTTCGTGATGCTCATTGTCCTTTCGCATCTGATTGGGCATGGGTTCGACTTTGGTGGAGAGTGCGGTGTAGCGTTCTTCTTCATCTTGAGCGGTTTTGTGTTGTCGCTGGCTTATGGCGACAGCATACGCGAGAAGAGATTCAGCACCCGTGCCTTTGTCGGAAAGCAACTGCTGAAGTTCTACCCCCTCCATCTGATTACGATGGCTGTGGTCTTACTGATGGACGCACGGCTGGGATTGCACTCCGAATGGGGAAGGATTCTGCCGAGCATTCTGCTTGTGCAGTCGTGGATACCGTCGGAGCAGGTGTATTTCTTCGCCAACGGTCCGGCATGGTTCCTCGCCGACATAGTTTTCTTGTATTTGATATTCAGATGTCTTTTCGTCGTTCTCAACAAATTGACGTTAAGACAAGCGATAATCGCATCGGCAGTGGTGGTGATTGTCTATCTGTTGCTCGGAGGTATGATTTCTGAAGAAAGGGTGAACTACCTGCTTTATGTATTCCCACCCGCACGTGTCATCGACTTCGCAATCGGAATATTGGTTTATCGTGCCTATCAGTCGCAATGCACCATGAGCCTCCGCAAATGGCTTAGCGAATGCTCACCCGCCAAGGCAACAGCATTGGAGTCGGCGATGGTGGCACTGATAGCGCTGACGGCATTGATTTATCCTCACACCGAACCTCACATCCGTTGTGCAAGCATGTTTTGGGTGGTGGTGCCTGTGACGGTGTTCTTCTTCGCGACGATTGACAAGAGCGGCGGACTGGTTACGCGATTGCTGACATCGAAACCGATGATGAGCCTCGGCAGTATCAGTTTTGAGATTTACATGATTCATGCTGTTGTGAAGCGCATAGTGCAGAGCATCGCCATGAATGTCGGCATAGAGTCTGATCTGTGTATGGCGGTTGTCATCATACTGACAACCATCGCCTTGGCCTATCCCGTGAAGATATTTTTTGTGGACAAAATATACAGAAAGGCTTCAAATTTTCGTTATATAGATAAAAACGCAGAGAAATGAATGCTAGAATTATCGAGTTGCCAAGGATAACCGATCCTCGTGGCAACCTGACGGTGTGCGAGAATGAGAGCAACCTGCCATTCGATGTGAAAAGGGTTTACTGGGTGTATGACGTGCCTGGCGGTGAGAGTCGTGGCAGTCATGCGCACAAGCATTGCCGCGAATTCATAATAGCCGTGAGCGGATCATTCTCGGTGACGGTGAACGATGGCAAGCGCGAGCAGACATTCATGCTCAACCACCCATATCAGGGATTGCTCGTCGAGGAGAACCAATGGCGCACTCTCGAGGATTTCTCTTCGGGTGCCGTCTGTCTGGTGCTCGCATCGGAGCCGTTCGACGAAGATGACTATATACGCGATTTCGAAGAATACACCAAATATCTCGAATGTTTGAAATAAGACGATACACAGCAGCTGACTACGACGAGTGGAATGCATTCGTTGCCTCATCGAAGAACGGCACTTTCCTCTTCGACCGTGGCTATATGGACTATCATAAAGACAGGTTCAACGACCACTCGTTGATGTTCTACACCGACGGATGTCTCCATTCGATACTCCCTGCACACATCGACGGCAATACACTATATTCGCATTTGGGACTCACCTATGGCGGACTGATAACAAACATACATACCACGGCATCAAGCGTGATACAGCTATTCCGCGAACTTAATGACTGGCTTCGCAATGCCGGCATCGTGCGAGTGGTTTACAAGCCCGTGCCATGGATTTACCATCAGCAGCCATCAGAGGAAGATCTCTATCCATTATTCTGGATATGCAATGCCAAAGTGACAGCCCGCATTATAGCATCGGTTTATTTCATGCAGAAACATCTCAGATGGCGCAAGGGACGTCGCGACCAGCTACACAGAGCACTGCGATGTGGCATTGAAGTAGTTAGAGAAAACGACTTCCGCACATTCTGGCCAATACTTGAGAATAATCTTGAAGACCGCTTCGGAGCCCATCCCGTGCATACCGTGGAGGAGATGGAGTTGCTTCACTCAAGATTTCCTGAAAACATCATCCTCTATAATGCCTATCTCGAAGGACGTCCGATAGCAGGATACGTGTTCTATCTCACCGGACAGGTGCTGAGAGGACAATACTGCTCTGCTACCCCTGAGGGCAAGCACCTTGGGGCGATGGATGCCATATACGACAAGGCTCTTTTTCATGACTTTACCGATGTGCAGTATGTTGACTTCGGGGGCTCCACCACACACAATGGCGCAATACTCAACGAAGGACTCATAGCGCAGAAAGAGGGATTCAGCGCGAGAGCCGTATGTTACGACACTTACGAATGGGAACTATGATAGATTTTCTCAACCTGAAGAAGGTAAACTCACGCTACGATAATGAGATCAGATCGGCTATAGACAGTGTACTTAGCCGCGGATGGTATCTGAAAGGCATTGCCGTGGAAGCATTCGAAAACGACTTTGCCAAATACACCAATCGGAAGTATTGCGTGAGTTGTGCCAACGGGCTCGATGCCCTCACTCTCATGCTCAGGGCATACATCGAAGTGGGACGGCTGACAGAGGGCGACGAAGTGATTGTACCTGCCAACACTTATGTGGCAACAATACTCAGTGTGACGGCAAACCGTCTCACTCCCATTCTTGTGGAGCCCGACATCAACACCCTGCAGATAGACGACCAGCTTATAGAGCGAGCCATCACTCCCCGCACAAAGGCCATCCTCATCGTAAACCTCTACGGACACGACGCATTCACCCCACATATTGCTGAGATATGTCAACGTCACAATCTGCTATTGCTTGAGGACTGTGCACAAAGTCATGGCATTCCCACTCAAGGTGACGCACAGGCCCATAGCTTCTATCCGACCAAGAATCTCGGTGCATTGGGTGATGCCGGAGCATTCACTACCGACGACAAGCAGATTGCCGACATCGTAAGGGCGACGGCAAACTACGGCTCGAGCAGAAAATATGTGTTCGACTACATCGGGCGCAACAGTCGCATGGACGAGATACAAGCCGCTGTGCTCTCTGTAAAGTTGAGGTATCTCGACAATGATAACCGCCGAAGGAAAGAGATTGCCCAGTTCTATTTCGACAACATCAGCAATCCACGTGTCACACTACCCTACCAGCGCAGAGTGGAAGACAACGTGTTTCATATCTTCCCGATATTCACCTCCGAGCGTGACAATTTGAAATCATTCCTGCAGGAAAAAGGCATTCAAACCGACATACACTACCCCATTCCGCCACACAAGCAGAAATGCTATAGCCAGTGGAACCACATGTCGCTACCGATAACCGAGCATATCCACCAATGCGAGTTGTCGCTACCGATAGCGCCATATCTGACAACAGAAGAAGTGAGCGCGGTGACTGATGCCATCAACTGCTGGACATGATGAATCATTCTAACACCAGACCTTTCTGTACAACTATTGCCACGATGATATTCCTCGTCGTGACAACAGCATGTCATGCCCGCAATTACACACTCGGCATGTGGACCATAAGCGTTGACAAGGCGAGCAAAAAGGTGGACATCTATAGCACAGAATACGGGGACACGCCATTGTTTGAGAACGTATCTGCACAACTATGGATAGACAAGAGCGAAAAGCCTCACACATCGCTTCAAGCCAAGAAACTGACTATCAGTCAAACGGGCAATAGTCTGACACTGCGCTCTACCCTGCCCGACAACACCATCCTTATACAAGAATACATCGCCGACGGCCAATTACTCGAAGTGTCGTTGGCTGCCACACGAAAAGGAGCAATAATAAGCACCAATCGGATGGAACCGTTTCACGCTCAGCATGTTAACGACTTCATGGCATCATCGCCCGATAACCGCATGCTGCGCATTCCATGGGACAACGACGCATGGGTGAAATTCGAGCAATATCCACTGACAAGAAAGATGGATTCGTTCAATGTGACGGCATTATTCAGTGGAAGCGATGGCAACGGTATTATAATCGGAGCCATCGACCACGACACATGGAAGAATGCCATCCACGTTGAAGCCACAGACGACCAGCACGTTGACAACCTCATTGCAATATCGGGATTCACAAGTCGTCTGTCGCGTGACAGGCGTTGTCACGGCTTCGTCACGTCAGACACACTTCGCTCATCGCGGTTTGTTGTATGCATGACCTCCGACTGGCGCGACGGCATGGAGCAATATGCCGCCCAGTGTCAGAAGGTAACCCCTGGACGCAAATGGAGCAAGGGAGTGCCCGTGGGATGGAACTCATGGGGAGTGATGCAAAACAAAATCACGCTCAGGGGTGTTCTCGATGTTGCCGACTTCATGTCCGAGTATTTACGTCCAGCGGGATTTGCTGGCAATGATGGGCTCATGGTGCTGAGCCTCGACTCGTGGTGGAGCGACAATATCAGTGAGAGCCAGATAAGAGAATTTGTCGATTACTGCCATAAGAACAATTTCATGCCAGGACTGTATTTCACACCTTTTGCCGATTTTGCCACATGGGATCATCCTTTGCGTGGCATCGAAGGATTTACGTCGAAAGACATCTGGCTGAAAGTTGACGATAAGCCTCTCACACTCGACGGAGCCTATGCCCTCGACCCCACACATCCTGCCACACAAACCATGATGCGACAGAAGATGAAGAAGTTCCATCAATGGGGAATTGAGTATCTGAAATGCGACTTCATGAGCCATGGCGCACTCGAGGCCGACCGCTGGTACAACAACGAAGTCACTACAGGCATGCAAGCCTACAACATCGGAATGCGTCTACTGCGACATCTTGCGGGCGAGGATATCTTCATCGACTTGAGCATCTCGCCGTTGTTTCCGTATCAATATGCCCACGGGCGACGCATCTGCTGCGACACCTTCAGCCGCATCGACGAGACACGTTATGCCATGAACGCCCTTACAATGGGCTGGTGGCTCAATGGGTTATATTTTGCCAACGACCCCGACCATATTGTACTTCATAAACACGACGCCAAGGGCGAAGAGACCATTGGCGAGAACCGTGCCCGCATCACGTCGGGAGTGATAACCGGCATGTATCTCCTCGGCGACAATTTCTCTGACAACGTGGAGCGTGGGTTCCCTCAAAAATCGCGGGAAAGAGCATTGAAATTGTTGACTGATACTGACATTAACGAGATACCACGTACATGCAAGTCATTCCGTCCCGTAAATGGTTCCTTGCGCGATAACGACGGGGCGGCAAACCTTTTCTCATGCGAGACGGAAAAATACATATACGTCGCAGCAATAAACTACTCCGAAGAAACGATGGAAGGTAATATAGACTTTTCTGTATTAGGATTGAAAGACATCGTGCCGACTGCAATTCGCGAATTGTGGACGAAAGAGTCGGCAGCAATATCTGGCAGAGGATTCCGCTACAATGTTCCCGCAAAAGACGCCCGGGTGTTTCGCATAACAAAATAAAACATACGTCTTATCAATACAAAACAGGCCGTTATGTCAAGCATAAAAGCCTCTTATGTCAAACATAATGGCCTTTTATATAAAACATAACAGCCTCTTTTGTTAAAACATCTCATTCGCTTTGTATTTCAGGCAAATGAGAAATGCCACCATCGCATCAATGTGTCTTAACGATTTTCGTTGGCGGTTGTTCTTTGTTCCGACGTCGAACCACCGACACCACACTCTGTGCCAATGCCAGGAACGCCTGTCCCGTATCGCTTTCCACATCGAGTGCGGCAGGTGTGCCACTGTCGCCACTATCGCACACTGATTGCACCAGAGGTATCTGCGCGAGTAGTGGGACACTCATCTCTTCAGCCAGATGACGGCATCCCTCGCGACCGAAAATGAAGTAACGATTGTCGGGCAACTCAGCAGGAGTGAACCATGCCATGTTCTCCACCAGTCCAAGGATAGGCACGCCCACCTTCTCGTTCTGATACATGTCTATTCCTTTTCGTGCATCGGCGAGCGCCACCTGCTGCGGAGTGCTTACGATGACGGCACCGGTGATGGCGAGCGTCTGCAGAAGGGTGAGGTGGATGTCGCTTGTCCCTGGCGGTGTGTCGAGGATGAGGAAGTCGAGCTCTCCCCAGTCGGCATCGGCTATGAGCTGCTTCAGGGCGTTGGAGGCCATACCGCCGCGCCAGAGAGTAGCCGTGTCGGGGTTGACAAAGAATCCTATGCTAAGCATCTTCACACCATATTTCTCGACAGGCTCGATGAGATCGCGGCCATCGACACTGACGGCGTAGGGACGCACATCTTCGACACCGAACATCTTAGGCATCGACGGACCGAAGATGTCGGCATCGAGAAGACCAACCTTATATCCCATTCGTGCCATGGCTATTGCCAGGTTGGCAGCTACCGTCGATTTGCCCACACCGCCCTTGCCGCTGCTCACGGCGATGATGTTCTTCACGCCGGGAAGCAGTTTCCCTACCTCAGGACGTGGTTTCGATTTATACTCGAGCTCTATTGTCACCTGCACATCGGGCGAGATGTGATAGTGGATGGCAGCCTCAGCGGCCTTCACCGTTGACTTAAGAAACGGATCGGTGTTGCGCGGAAAGATAAGCGTGAACCGTGTGTTCATGCCATCGATCACTATATCGTCGCCCACCATGCCGCTGTCGATAAGGTTTTTCTTCGTGCCTGCATAGACAACCGTCCGCAATGCCTCACGGATAAGATTGGGATATAATGTCATGTGTTTTTGTTTACATTTTTCGGTTTACAGTTAAACTTCGCTCTCAGCTCTACTCTTTTATGTCGCCGATAGCCACCTGATACTCGTGCCATAACCCATCAACGGTATAGCCTTTGCCGAGTGCATATTGCACAGCCATGTCCCACGACCATGGCACCACCTCGAGACATGAGCGGTTCATCTTGCGGATGAAATCAGGATCTTTCGTCTCGCGAATCCAATTCATAAAGTAGCCGATATAGCGGTATCCGTCGTGATAGCTGCCACCTTTCGGTCGGTCGGCCTCGCCATGGAATCCTCCTGCCGCCACACGCACCGCATCGGCCATGCCTTCAATCATCTCCCACACCACACGACTGCGACCATAGAAGCCGATGCCCTGTGGCTCGAGCTGGAAAGCATGGGTAAGTTCATGTAGCAACACGCCACGAGTCTCGAAATCGACACGGGCAGTATCGCTGTTTCGGAACGAGCGCTCCACATGACGGGTACTGTAGAAGATGTTAATATGTCCGTTGCCACCACCCTTAGCAGATATACCTGGGTCGTCGCGGAGGATATAGTCGAGGATATCGCATTGTGGAATACTGTCGTCGGGCGAGAAATACAATGTTTGCAGCACCTCGCGGGCAACACTGCGGATGTAAGCATCGGCATCGGGAATAAGCGAATGATAGATGCTCGAGCCGAGCGTCGAGGGTGCCTCGTCGATGAAATTTATCTTCCCAAGATGGGTGTTCCACTGACGGTCGGTCTTCGTCAACCGTGTGCTCATTCGGCTGGCAATGGTGTTGCCTGTCGTTGTATGACGGGAAGTAGTGCAGGCCGAAACGATAATCAGCACAAGAAACAAAAGTTTTTTCATACTCTTTATTAATTATTATCCACTATTTTTGCAAAGTTACAACATTATTTCCTTATATTTGCAGGTAATAAATCGAAATTATCATGAAAAGGAGAGAATTTCTAAAGAACACCGCACTTATTGCCGTTGCTACGAGTGCGCCTGGGGTGGTAGGAGCAACATCGTTGATTGAAAAGCATACTACCGACAACAACCAATCTGCCGACAACAATCTGCCTACAGACGGGCGACTGATTATATCAGCACCGATGCTGCAAAACTATGCCTCGACATCTATCGGAGTAGCGTTTGCAGTGAGTGACTTGGCAAACGGCTATGTCGTTTACGGCGAAAAACCCGACCTGAGCGACGGGAAGAAAGTGAAATGCGGCGGATATCGCACCACCGACATCAGCGACAAGGTGATACAGGTGAGGATAACAGGACTGAAGCCGTCGACCACGTACTACTATCGCATCGGAGCAGACCGCATATCCTACAAGGGCGGATACAACATGAAAATCATCGGCACGGAAGACGATGGACGCATATACAAATTCACCACGGCTGGACAAAAGAGCAAATCGCACTTCTGCGTAATCAACGACACCCACGTGAAGTGGGAAGCCATACGCCGGGCTGTGGAGAAAATAGCAGTGTTGTCACCGCAGTGTGTTGTATGGAATGGCGATGCCAGTAACTCGGAAGAGACCATCGAGGCACAGATACGGATATTCCTCAGGCCGGAAATAGAGCGAAAAGACTATGCCTCAGAGATTCCTTATATCCTCTGCCCTGGCAACCACGACTTTCGAGGATGGGCAAACCGCCACCTGGAGCAGGTGTGGATGTATCGACAGCCCGACGAGCGCAACTCGCGCGACTGGGATCTGGGACGCAACTTCGCAGTGCGTATGGGCGACATCGCAATGATAGGACTCGACACTGCTGAGGACAAGCTCGACACCAACCCCATCTTCGCAGGACTCTTCAACAGCGAGGCTTATCGTGAGGCACAGGTGGCTTGGCTGCGCGACGCTTTGGCACAGAAGGAGATAGCAAGCGCACCATATCTGGTCGCCTTCTGCCACATCCCGCTCTACGACCCCGACCCGAGAGCTAACCCCGGCGATTTGAGACCTGCTGATAAAGACCCGCAGTACAGCACCGACTACGCTATATGGCAGCGCACATGTGCAAAGCTTTGGACTCCTCTGCTTGAGAAAGCGAAATGCCAACTAATCATAACCGCTCACCAACACTGCTATCGCTACGATGCACCTACGAAAGACCGTCCGTGGGCGCAGATGATAGGCGGAGGACCGGAACTGCCTGGTAACGAACAAGGAGAGGATACAGGCAAACACCCACAGCTCTTCCCCACCGTCATCGACGGCGAAGTGGTTGGCGGACGCCTGCGCATCACTGCCTACAACCTACGCACAGGCAAAGTGCAGCAGACAGTAGAGTTCAAACCAAGGAAGAGATAACCAAACTATCTATTTGATTAAGAAAAGACACATTATTTCCAGACAAATAAATTTGCTAGCAAAATTTCGAATAGAATGGCTCTTTAATGGCAATAAAGGGCCTCTTTAATGAGAATTTTGCTAGCAAATTTTTCTATAGGCAGTTTATACTACATCGAAGATGCGGTGTAAAGAGCAGAACATAGAGCTGGGGAGAATCGTACAGGTAAGGGATGCGACAACAAATCGCAGCAGGATGAAACAGAGTCGGATATGAAAACTATTTTGCCTTGTCTTTGGTGCTTCGCTTGTCGCGGTGGTAGCTGCGGTAGCTGTCGAGCGGTATTTCGACATCACACTCTGTGAGCTGGCCTTCAAGAGGAAGGCGGAATTTCAGGTATTTTATATTCAACCCACGGTCTATCCACATTCGCTCATAGTGGGTCTGTATGCCGAGAATCCGCTGCGTAGAGTCGTCGAGGCCGTTAGCGTTATCGTTATCGTTATCGTTTATATGATAGAGGTCGGCGGTCTTGAAGAGGAGCGGCAACTGGTTTTTCTCGACCGTGAGCATAGTATAGGTGAAAAGAAAGTCGGAATCGGTTTTAAGATGTACGATTCCTCCATCGGTGAGTATATGCCTGTAACGCTCAAGGAAAAAAGTAGAGGTGAGTCGCTTGCGTGGGTTTTTCATCTGCGGATCGCTGAAGGTGAGCCATATCTCGCTCACCTCGCCAGGCGTGAAGAATCGTTCGATGAGCTCGATGTTGGTGCGCAGGAAGGCAACGTTTGTCATTCCATCTTGCACGGCGGCCTTCGCACCCGACCACATACGTGCGCCCTTAATATCGACACCGATGAAATTTATGTCGGGAAACAATCGTGCGAGACCGACAGTGTATTCACCCTTTCCGCATCCGAGCTCGACGACAATGGGGTTAGTATTATGGAAATAGTCGGAGTGCCATCGCCCACGGAGAGGGAATGGCTGCTCGCTAATCACGGCAAAGGGAAATTGAAAGACATTGTCGAATGTCTCCAACTCAGCAAATTTCTCGAGTTTCCCTTTACCCATTTTTATTATTCATTATGCATTATTCATTATGCATTATGCATTATGCATTATTCATTATTCATTACACCACCGTAGTCCACCCATGAATGTCGTCCTCTATACCGTATTGTATGTCGCGAAGCTTCTTGTACAGTTTCTTCGACCATGGTCCTGGCTCTGCTCCGTAGTCGTATCTCACTCCAGTGTCGAGATCGTCGATGTATGATATCGGACTTATCACAGCCGCCGTGCCACATGCTCCAGCCTCCTCAAATGTCGCCAGTTCCTCTTCAGGAATAGGACGACGCTCTACCTTCATGCCCAGGTCTTTTGCCAATTGCATAAGGCTCTTATTGGTAACGCTGGGAAGTATGCTCGTAGAGTCGGGAGTGACATAAGTATTATTCTTTATTCCGAAGAAATTGGCAGCGCCACACTCGTCCATGTATTTCTTTTCCTTAGCATCGAGGTAGAACTCACACGCGTACCCCTTCTCGTGAGCTATGCTGTTAGCCTTTAGCGATGCGGCATAGTTACCTCCCACCTTGTACATGCCTGTGCCTAATGGTGCAGAGCGGTCGTAGTCGCGTATGATAACATAGGGATTTGCCTCGAACCCACCACGGAAATATGGTCCGACTGGTGATACGAAGATGAGGAACATGTATTCTTTTGCCGGATGCACCCCGAGTTGAGCCGATGTGCCGATGAGCAGAGGACGTATGTAGAGGGCAGCGCCACTCTCATAGGTAGGCACATAGTCTTGGTTAAGGCGTATCACCTTGAGCACCATCTCGCAGAAAAGATCTGTGGGCACCTCGGGCAGCATGATTCCACGTGATGTCTCTTGCAGACGCTGGGCATTCTCTTCCATGCGGAACACGCGAATCTTACCATCGGGACAGCGGAATGCTTTCATTCCTTCGAAGGCCTCTTGACCATAATGCAGGCAAGTGGCGGCCATATGCAAATTGATGTATTCGTCAGAGGTTACTTCCACTTCGCTCCATTTACCGTCAGCGAAGTAAGTGCGTACGTTATAGTTTGTCTTCTGATATCCGAAAGGCAATTTTTCCCAATCTATATCTTTCATTTCAATAGTATATTAATGTCTTTTTTCTATTTCAGTCGGCGAAGTTACTAATAATTTGTCGAATAAGCGTAAACTATTCAGTAATATTTCTGTTTTATGTCTTTTTTATTGAGCAAGCCATTTCAACCTGTTATACACGATTTCTCAGAACAGGCTCTCTATGCGCTCTTTGCATTGCTCCATGAGCCATTTGGGAGTGCTCGTCGCTCCACAGATGCCTACGGTAGAGGCATCGGCAAACCACTCGGGCCGTATCTCATCAGGGCCCTCCACGAGGTGGCTGCGCGCGTTAACCCTGCGACACTCACCATATAGCACACGACCGTTGCTGCTCTTGCGACCACTGACGAAAAGGATGACATCGTGACGCTGTGCGAAAGCGGCTATTGCCGGCATGCGGCTGGCCACCTGACGGCAGATGGTGTCGAAACTCTGGAAGTGGGCATCGGACGAGATATGACTGCGGATGTAATCGATGATGCGGTGATACTCGTCGAGACTCTTTGTGGTTTGCGAGTAGAGATATATGTCGCGGGTGAAATCGAGACGTGTGGCCTCGTCGAAACTCTCGATGACAATGGCGTGATGATTGGTCTGCCCCACGAGTCCCATCACCTCAGCATGACCGTTTTTGCCGAATATAACTATCTGCGCATCGGGGTTGTTCTCGTATTGACTCTTTATCCTGCGCTGCAATCGGAGCACCACAGGACACGTGGCATCGATTATCTCGATATTGTTTCGACGCGCGCAGTCGTAGGTCTCTGGTGGCTCACCATGAGCACGGAGCAACACCTTGGCGGAGTGCAGACGCTGCAAGTCGTCGTGATTGATGGTGACAAGGCCTTTCTCGTGAAGTCGCTCCACCTCTATGCCATTGTGCACAATGTCGCCAAGGCAATAGAGACTGCCCGACGAAGCAAGTTGCTCCTCGGCTTTCTTAATAGCGGTGGTCACGCCAAAGCAGAACCCACTGCCACTGTCGATCTCGACAATCAGATTCACTCCTATTTGAATATTTCTTCTAATTTATTCTGTAAGTCGTCCCCACGAAGGTCGCGAGCGACGATGTTACCCTCTGGGTCGATGAGCAGATTAGCCGGAATGGCTTGTATATTATATATCGCAGCTGTGGCATTATTCCATCCTTTCAAATCCGACAGTTGCGTCCACGGCATCTTCAGATCGACGATGGCCTTTTTCCACCTCTCTGCATCGTCGTCATAGGAAACGCCAATCACGTCGAATCCCTTTGCATGATACTTCTCGTAGGCAGCCACCACGTTGGGCATCTCGCCCCGACATGGCCCACACCACGATGCCCAGAAATCGACAAGCACCCATTTGCCATGGCCCGCATACTCGCTCAACTTATGGATATTGCCTTCGGTATCGGGCTGCTCGAAATCAGTAAACGGCTTACCAATACTTTTATTCAAAGTTTCAGAAGCTGCTTTCTCCTGCTCCATGAACTTGTTATACTCCTCTTTATATTTCTTGGCATAAGGGCATTTCATGTAAGCATACTTATCGTTGAGCGCCTCGTCAATCACTTTGGGACCTTCCTCGGAGCCTAAAAGCTGAAGAGTGACAGGGAGGAATGCGGCAGGTATCAGGTTGTCGCGATTGTCGTCGAGAATGTTACGGCATAGTTTCGTAAGCGAATCCTGTGTTGCATAAAACTCATCCATGTGTTTGCCACGCTCTTCCTCGGGCAGCGCACCGAGTGTAGTATTGACAACAAAAAGCTTCGTCACGATGGCATTGAATTCGCGATCATATCCATTCAGCTTCTCATTAACCTCAGAACCTTTCAAAGTATTCTCTTTCAGATCAATCTCCACAGGTTTTCCATCGTTGAAAAACATCACGCTGGTAGGCGCTCCTGACATGTGTACATATAGAAGTGAAGACTTCTCTCTCTCGCCAGAGAATGCGAACTTTCCATCCTTTGCCACAACACTATCTAAGTGAGCATCGTCCAACCTGTCGATGAGATAGATGGTAGTATCGGTCGGGGCTGTTCCGGTGACGTTATATTTCACCTGACCACTTTTCTCGGAACATGCATTGAATAGCACAAGAGCTATTGAACACACGCAAAAAAACAGTTTCTTCATATCGTAAAAAAAATAATTGATAATCTTCTTTATTACTCCATCTCAACGTCGATAATCACCTTCGGTCGCTTTGGGTCGTTGGTTATCATCAGCACACGCGGTTTTGTGCGGGCAGTACGGAGTTGCTTCACATTGCCCACAATATGCAGTTTCACCACCTCGCCAGGTGCCAACTGTGTGGTAGGCAGCGATACCTCGATGCCTCCGGTGAACATCTGGAGCGATGTAATCTCAAGAGTGGTCTTGCCTTCGTTCATGATGAATATGTCGCCCTTAAGCTTTTTCTTCTTTCCAGGCACACCGAGATTGAGCGTGGTTGTCGACAGATGCAGCTTTGGTGCAAGTTCGTATTCCTTCTCAGTGAGATTGCGGAATGCTGGCAAGAGCACTGCCGAGATGTGTATCTCCTTGTTCTGCGCCACCTTGTCACCAGGATTACGACCCAGATAGACACCTGTCTGCGTGAGTCCGAACTGTGTGAGCGAGCGGCTGTCGAGCATGATGGTGACAACACCCGACTGTCCAGGCGCAAGCTTCGACGGCGACACATCGGCTTTCAGATAGTTGGGCAGATGCATCACCACAGGCTGTATCGCCTTCGAGGTGGAGTTCATGATGTGAATCTTCTGCTGCGGACGCTCGCCTTGACTGATATCGTCGAACTCAAGGTCGATCTTATCGGCAGCTATATCGCCGAGCTTATAAGGATAGTCGCCGGTGTAGTCGATGACATGCGTAACCACTATTCCTTTCAGCGTGAGCATCAGCGGTTCGTTGGATGCTGTTGTGTAGAGGGCTATCTGCTTGTCGAAATGCCCCAACTGCTTGGCATCGTACGATACGGTTATCGTTGCACTACCCCCTGCTGCGATGGTTGTCTCAGGATAGCTGACGGTGGTGCAGCCACAACTGGTGCGCACATCGGTGATAGAGAGCGGACCGCTGCTGACATTCTTCAACTCATAATCAATCGAGACAGGCCTGCGGAACGTCACTTGTCCACAGTCGATAACGTCGTTCACTGCCTTCAACGATTGCGCATTGGCAATGTTGCCAAAGAAAACTAAAGAAAGAAATATAATATTGAATCGTTTCATCATGTTTTTTTAATAATTTATCTCACTGGATGTTTGCTATGATTTGTCTTATTCTTCAGCACCGCTAACTTTTATAACGCTACCGCTGTCGCGACCAGAGTACTCCGGACTGTATGCACACTGTGCCACGCAAGTGCCCGACTCGTATTCGCCTTCGCGGTCGATGTAGTATTCTGTCTCAACCACGTGCTTACCCTTGGCCAGACAGTCGAAATAGTAGTTTGTGGAATTATCGCGTGGAGTGCAGTAATACCCCCAGTGATAACCGCTTATCTGTCCTATCGGCTCGAGACATGCCGCACGCTTGTCGATGACCTCGACAAAGTCGTAGTCGCGGTCGGCGGTGATGGTGATGCGCACCTTCACACGGTCGCCCACTGCAAGTTGCTTCTTGCTACGGTCGGAAGGAATAATCTCACGAGTTACTGCAATGCCCGATGTCGACGACTTCACATCTTTCGAGGGTTGCATGAACTGTGCATAGACAGCTCCCCACGATGTGCCTTCCGATGACTTCTCAGCGGTGAACGTGCGACAATCCTTACCTGCTATAGCGGTCTTCACATATCCCAGTCCTGCAGTAGCCTGCGGCATAGTGAGCTGACGACCGTCGACACTGAGCACAGAAGCCTTCGATGGGTCGGTTGCAAGCTTCGATGTCTCGCCGTTGAGGAATGCATAGACGGCATCAACACTGTTCACTGGGGTGTCCCATGCCTGTGTTCTCTTCTCCTGAAGCAGCCAGCGCTGCATCTCCTCGAGTGTCTTGTTATCGGCGGGGGTGAGCATCTTGACAGCCTCGATAGCCGCTACCTGCGACGGTATGCGATAGTCGCGCCACGAATAGTGTGCCCGTGGGGTGTCGAAGTAGCGACCCATCTCCTCGGTATAGACGGTATATTGCCGCAGACTCTCGAGATACTCGGCGGCACGCATCTTATAGTCTGATTTCGACAGTATGATTGCCGAGCGCGCCTTACCGTAGATGGTGAGGTCGGTGGCCTTCTGCGAGAGTTGTTTCTCGATGAATGCTATATCCGACTTGCTGATGCCTTTTGCCTCCATACCCGATATGGCGAGGCAATACAGGTAGTCGAGCGACATCTCGCTAGGATAAGGATTTTTGTTGCCTTTCGATATCTCTTTCTTCATTCTGGCAACATCCTCGGCGGCTTTAGTGCCCATGTATTTCATGGCAGCGGCAATCATCGGCTCTGTCTTCTGATTGTCGCCGGTCATGTGGTTAAGGCGGATGAGTGTCTGAGCGACAACAGTAGTAACGAATATGTTACCTCTCATTCCCGGCCACCATGTGAACGAGCCGTCGCCGAGCTGCAGCTGTTTCAGTTTCGATAACTGATCATTGAGTCGATAGTTCACCGCCACCTCGTCGAAATAGTTTATCAGCTGCCGTTTTTGGTCGGCTTCGCGTGTGGCATCCATCACCCATGGAGTCTCATTGAGCACCACGGCCTTCAGCTCCTCATTCTTCTGCAGATTGCTCATGAGCGATGTCTCGCTGCCGCTCTCCTGCTGCCATTGCTCAATCACCTTCTTTATCTCAGGCGACTGATGTAGGATATTATCGGCGATGGCATTCGAATAATATGCCGATGCCAGACTGATTGCATTGTTGCTGTTAGGCGTGGCAACCGAAGGCAGTGCCTGCACCATCAGCCATGTAGGATTGTTTGTGTATTCTACGGTGAGCTTCGTGGAAGCATCGTTGACATCGATGAGCTTCGTCAGGTCGATGGTCTTTGTTCCAGGACCGTTTTGGGTGAATCCCATAGTGTTTGTCACCATCTCAGCTGAAGGAAGCATCGGCAGATAATGCTGCTCACCATCGGAGTATCCGTTGCCCACGGCTTTCACCCTGCAAATCATCATCTCAGGCAGTTGGGCGGTTGGGATATCGAAACTGACGGCAACGGTCTTGTCGGCATCGACACTGAAGCTGCGCCGCTGGGTATATACCACTTTCTCTGTTTCGGGGTCGATGAGCTCAATCACTGCATTGCCCGACAGTGCATCCTCTGAAGTGTTTATCACCTTTGCCGATACTACAGCCTTGTCGCCATGGCGCAGGAATCGCGGCATGTTGGGCTGTATCATCACCTTCTTCTTTGCCACTGTCTCGGCTGTGATGATGCCGTTGTTCATCTGGCTGTCGTGGGCAAATCCCATGAAACGCCATGTGGTGATGCTCTCGGGAAGCGTGAAACTGATGTTCACCTCGCCTTTGCCGTCGGTAGTGAGCGTGGGATAGAAGAATGCCGTCTCGTTCAGATTCTCTCTCACCTGCACGCTTTCGGCAACACTCTCTTCTGCCGGCTGCTCCTTCTGTGCAGCCTGCACCGAACCAGTGACTACAACTTTCTCCAAGACAGCATCTTCGTCGGCACTCATCATCATAGCCTCAGTCATTGGAGCGGCTTCGGCAAACACCATATCGTTCTTTGCCATGGCACCTGTTACCGACAACCTACGCTGCACACCCCTTCCTCTCACGCGGATGCCACCCGTCACTCCATTCAGATAACCATCTAAGATGGCGGCCACGCTGGGTATGATGCTTTGGTCGAGATGGGTATAGAGCAGCGCTGGCTCGTTGAGGAATTTTATTCTCTGTTCGCCATAGGCAAACACTGTATTATTCACCAATGCCGACTGACTGCGCCACGATGTTGAAGGCATGACGCGATAGAGCCCAAGATTGAAATGCCAAGAATGCGGCATTATCTGATCGAGCGACTTATCGTAGAGCACTGCGAGCAACTGCGAGCGTGCGGGAGTGCCGTCAGGGCGTGTGAGCCGCAGCGTCCATGTCTCGTCCTGTCCTGGCTCGAGACGGTCGCGGAACGTCACCCACTCTGCCTCGATGCGCTTGTCGGGAAGCGGCTTCTCAATGCTGAACGAGTGGTGATGCAGCTTTCCGTTCTTCACCCAAGCGTAGGTGGCGAGTATTCCTTCGCCATATTCAGGTTTGTATTTAAATGCTCGAGTGGTGAGTGCATCCGACTGGCGTATGCGTCCTTCCTCGATGATATTCTTGCCCGAGAAGATTGTGTATTCGATATACTGATCCTTATCCGACGATCCGAACTGGATATAAACGGGCTTTCCGTCGGTTGGGAACTCCGATGCGCTCTGATAGAACCACTCTTCGGTCTCCACTGCCGGACGCTTGTCGTCGAGCGAGAAAACGATGAATGATGTCTTCACCGTGTCTTCGGCACAGACAGCCTCGATGGTATGGCGTCCCGACTTCAGTCCGAGGCTCTTCAGTGCAAACGGCGTATTGCTCTTTACCGAATATTCCTTACCGCCATCGACACTGAATCTGACATCGCCCTCCACTGGCTGGCCGGCGTTGTTCATAAGCGAGAAGCTGATATCGGGGATGCTGTCGCGCAGCATCTTATCAGGCACAGACAGGCTGAATGCCGTCGGCTTGTCGCTCAACGGAAGCGATGTCTGACCATGATGCGACTCTCCCGACACATCAGTAACATCGGCACTCACGTCGAACGAGTAGTAGCGCGGTGTCTTACCGTCCCATCTGTCGGGCATGAGCATCGGCACTTTCACCGTGAACGCGCCCTCGCTATCAGTCTGAAGGGTGTCGGTGAGGATGGTGGTGGTGCCGCCACGGTTAGGAATCCACCAACACCAGCGTGCCTGACGACGCTCCACTTCCACGGCTACCTTCGCACCTTGCACGGGCACACCGGCATAACTCTTCGCCACACCACGCACACTGACGGTGTCGCCATCTTGATATGAGGTCGTCACCTTGTCGAAATCAACAGTGAAGGTGGGCCGCTTGTATTCTTCAACATTAAAGTAACAGGCGTCTCCTGTCTTGTTGTCGCGTATATGGAACCGTCCGGTGAGCCCCGATGACGGCAGTGTAAAATCAGCAGAAGCAATACCGAACTCATCGGTCACCACCTCTTGACGAGCCACTTCCTTATAGTTCGCATCGCGCAGGATGAGCACCAAGGTCCTGTCGGCTATTGCCTTTGACTTCTCATCGCCGTCGGTTTCCTTGCACAGGGCAGCCACATGCACCTGCTGACCGGGACGGTAGATGGCGCGGTCGGTAAACAGATCGACGGTGGTAGTGCTCTGCCGACGGTTGTTGAACGAACACCAGCGGCTGAAGATGTTTTCCTGAAGGGCCTTATCGGTAGGTGTAAAGGCGTAGAGCATATTGTATTCTTTGCCGGAATAACTATATGTTGCCTCGCCATTCTGATCGGTGGTGAGCGTCACCGACTCACTAACACCTTTGTGGTTGAGCCTGCGACTCAAGCGTATGGTAGCACCATTTATCGGCTGACCGCTCGTGGCATTCACGCACACGAACTTCACCTTGTTGTTTGGAAGCGGTTCACCGTACACATAAACATCGCTCACATAGAGCAGCAAGCGCTCGGGGGCGATGGCATTGTTGTCGGTGGTCAGCTCTGCAAGATACACTCCCACGGGCAAGCCTTTTATCTCGATAGAGTCGTTCGACTGCTTATATGCCGGCAAGCCGATATACTGCCTAGAGTCGGTGAACACTGGAGTCTTGCCTACCAGATGCTTCACCTTGGCATACTCGTCGGCATTGCTCACATTGCACTGTATGTCGCCGTTGGCATTCATCGGATACACATTGAGCGTGAGCGTCTGGATGTTTGTTATCGACATCACCTCGAGCTTGGTGGGCACGTCGGGGCGCACCACCTGATTGTCGATGCGGGCATGGAAATTCGGCAGGGTAAGCTGCGACTGTGCATTGCGCAGGATGTTCATCCGCGGCCATGAGCCCCAGTTGATGAGTGCGTAGTTGATGAACTGCACCTTCTCCTCGGCGGTAGCATCGTCACTGCTGTCCATGAAGTTGTAGCGTTCGATAGCCACTTCACCGCACTCTGCGATGTCCTTGTATTGCGCTATGAGCGAGTCGAGCGACTGCACATACTTCGATTTACGCATCTCCGAGCCCAGGTCGTCGCGCTGTTTGCGGATAAGACTGAGCGCTGTCAGACAGGCAGCCTGACGGTTACCTGCCTGCTCGTAGTAGTAGTGCAGCAACTGATAGTTCTCGGCTTCCATACCGAGCACATGCAGCAGGTCGCCACCGAATATCTTGCTGTCGGCACCACCCACCAGCGTGGGCTCATATCCCGACGACTTCTGCGATGCCAGCATCTTCGGGTCGGCAAGCGACAGGGCGTAGTAGTGACGCGAAAGCGTATCGGCTTCGTCTGAAAGCGAGGGGTTGTTCCTGTAGATGGTGCCCAAGGCAGAGCACATCACCGCCTTCACAACCGCATTCTTCTCGCCCTCGGCTTTCTGCCTGAATCGCTCCACATCGCCTTTCAGCGAGTCGGGAGCAACCTCCGAACGCACCTGCATACCGTAGATCTGAGCCTTCAGCAGATGACCGTAGGCACGCTCGGCCTCGGCCTTCAAGGCTATCTTGTCGAGCAGTTCCACAACGGTCTTCGGCAGATCTTTCTGCTGAGCCGTCTCCACCTGCTTCCAGAGCGACGAAAAACTGTCGGCACCAGCCGATATATGCGATAATGTCATAGCCATCAGTAAAATAATAATCTTCTTCATAAGCAAATTTTTTTGCGAGGTGAAAGCAGCAGCTGTCGTCATCTTTCCGCCGTGCGCATCTGTCTGAGATGCCATTCGTGGTGCCGACGGTCAGCGTGCTTACTTGCACTGCATATTAGGGCAAATTACATTCTAACTTGCAAAAATACACATTATTTATGTATAAAGAAAAGCTATCGTGCTTTTTTTACGAGAGTTTTATGTTTTTTGGAGTTTTTCACATTACCGCACTCAGTGTGACGTCGGTGCTCATCCCCCACCCTAAGTCTGTTCCGAGCAAACGATTTCAAACTGAAATGGAATCGCCGTGTGCAACGCTTTTTGTCGGCATTTACAGCTTTTTATGTAAACAAAATGGTTACATACGAGAAGAGAAAGTTACGAATTGAAAGCGCAGAAAAACGATTCGAGAGGAGGAGAAAAGTCTTCAATTTCGATCTCAAAAATGCTAAAACGCCCGAAAGTGTACACTTTTAGGATACAGAAACGCTCCAATACTGCCAATAGAAAGCCTCTTTATTGGCATTAGATGGGCCCTTTAACGGCATTAAAGAGCCTCTTTAATGGCATTAACCCAATGGGTTAATATGTTAAAAGAATTAACCTTTTTGCGCCCACTCGGCTATCCGCCTGATTATCAACAACTTCCCGAAGACGACGAAAAACTCACTTTTTTCTCATTTTTTTCATCCCAACCGCAAAAAATCCACTTTCCCGTCAAACCAGACAAAACCACCCAAAACCGCTTACAATTCACAACTCCCGCCCCCATGTGCAATTCCGTCTCACGCTATAGATTTGTTTTCTTAGTTTTTAACTTTGTAGTTTTTTTTAAAAAAAATCCTAAAACACTTTGCCGTTCTAAATTAATCTCATAAATTTGCAAACAAATAAAGAATTAAATCACATGAAAAGGAATATCGCTTTTTTCTTCTTCATGGCTTTCATGAACCTCCTTGGCACAAAAGCCTTTGCCTACGACATCGCCGTCGAGAATGCCGACAGTGTGACTATCTATTATAACTTTATTAACGATAGCACGGAACTTGAGGTTACGTATAAGAATACACAATACAGAAGCTATATAGGTAACATAGTTATTCCAGAGGAAGTGACTTATAACAATACTAAATACAATGTGACGACAATAGGGGATGATGCATTCTATGAGAGCTTCCTTCTCACCTCCGTCACCATCCCCAACAGCGTAACGAGTATTGGTGGTTGTGCATTT
>CACZRN010000129.1 GCA_902783625.1 uncultured Prevotellaceae bacterium | reverse complement strand
GGCATTTGCTGCCTGGGCGTTCAGCATAAGGCTTATAGCCATAAGGCCGAACAATTTCATCTTGTTACTCTTCATAATAGCTATTATTTATAAATTTATTGCTCTATGGTTTAAGTCTACCTAGCATCTGCAAAATTAGTTATTTTTATTCTCTTTTGGCGCAATCGTGGATTTTTTTTTGATTATTGGTGTTGTTTTTCATGAAAATGTGTCGGCATTATGCTATAAAATTGCCTTTTTTGTATTTTCCGTGTTGCATTTTTTAGCAAAGTAAGTTTCATTGTTTGCATCGTTTTAATCTGATGATTAATCATTCCTCAACAAACACCGATTTGGAAAATATGCTTTTAGAAAAAGTGAGTTAAAAAACTGTTGTTTGAATCAAACTTGTATATTGTTTTGTTTTCAGAAAACTGCTGATAAATCAACTTGTTGACAAGTGTTTCATTAAAGAGGCCTTCTATTGCCACATAAGAGCCTTTTTATTGCTGCTTAAGAGGCCTTTTTATGCCATTAAAGAGGCTCTTTATTCAAATCTTTGCTAGCAAACATCTCAAAACATGATGTAGATTCGTTTTTTTTTCGTATCTTTGCTACCAGAAACAAGTATCGCTAATCATCGAGGACAACATTATCCATCATGGTTTATCTTCATCAATTCATCTAAGCATTGCAGGCATACTAGGCGTTATGTACATTGCTCTGGCATAGATAGTCTATATGATAGATAAGAGAAATAAGAAGTAAGTAGGAGAGAAATTGTTTAGACAAGCGAAATGATGAAAAAGTTATTTATAGCAATCTGCATGGCTATGCTTGTAGCATGCGGCAACAATGAATCAAATTATCAAAGCAAAGACAATATGAACAAGTTGGAACTTACACAGGAGTGGGACAAGGTTTTCCCGCTGAGCGAGAATGTGAACCACCGTAAGGTGACGTTTGACACACAATATGGTTTTACTCTGGCTGCCGATCTCTACGAGCCCAAAGACGCTCAGGCACCGCTTGCTGCCATTGCCGTGAGTGGTCCGTTCGGGGCTACAAAGGAACAATCGAGCGGACTCTACGCCATGCGCATGGCTGAGCGTGGCTTTGTGGCACTGGCCTTCGATCCGTCGTACACCGGTGAGAGCAGTGGCGAGCCACGAAGAACAGCATCGCCCGATATAAATACCGAGGATTTCATGGCTGCTGTAGATTTCCTGTCGAAACAGGAAAATGTCGATGCCAATCGCATTGGTATCATCGGTATCTGCGGCTGGGGTGGCATCGCACTGAACGCTGCCGCCGCTGATACACGTATCAAGGCTACCGTTGCCTCAACTATGTACGACATGACTCGCGTCAGTGGCAACGGATATTTCGATGCCAATGATAACGAGGGCGACCGCTATGCAGCACGTGAGGCTGTTAGCCGTCAGCGTCTGACAGATCCAAAGGCTATGGCTGGGGGAGTGATTGATCCTTTGCCAGATGAGGCACCGCAGTTTGTGAAGGATTATTACGACTATTACAAGACTCCGCGTGGCTATCACAAGCGCAGCGGTAACTCAAACGATGGCTGGCGCATCATTGGCACGCAGGCATTTTCGAATGCACGCTTCTTGCGCTACACCAACGAGATTCGTTCGGCTGTACTCGTGATGCATGGCGAGAAGGCGCATTCGCGTTACTTCGGCGAGGATGCGTATAAATATATGGTGGAAGGGTGTCCTGAGGCAGGTATCAAACCAAACGCTCACCCCGAGAACAAACAGCTGCTGATAATCCCCGGTGCTTCGCATTGCGATCTCTACGATGGCGGCTACACAGAGCTCGTCGGCAAAGGCCAGCCAAAGAATCTCATTCCTTGGGATACACTGGCTGAATTCTTCGGTAAATACCTGAAATAGAGATAATAAAGCCGTTATTAGTTGTCGCTGATTTCTTCTTTTCGCAAAATATATCCACTTTTTTTCTTTTATGTCGCAAACTTAAAGTAACTTTGAAGCGGAAGAAAAAAATATTGTCTATGCACGATAAGAATGACAAGGCTCCTGCTCGTCAGCGATATGCGGAGTATATAGAGCAGATAGAAATCGATTCGCTGTGGAGCGGCAAGCACCACATAGTGTGGAATCTCGACAGACAGGTGAATGTGCTCAGCGGTGTCAACGGCGTGGGCAAGAGCACTATCATCAACAAGGTGGTGAAAGGTCTTGCTGCCGGCGGTGAATTTCCAAGTCACATGCTGAAGGGTGTGCGGCTGAAGGTGTATCCTGCTGAGGCAAGATGGATACGCTACGACATCATACGCTCATTCGACCGTCCGCTGATGAACGTCGATACAGTGACGAAGATGGACCTGTCGCTTGCCACTGAGCTCGACTGGCAGCTGTTTCAGTTGCAAAGACGATATCTCGACTATCAGGTTAACATAGGCAACAGGATTATCCAGACACTGCAGAGTGGTGAAGCTAATGCTGCCGAGAAAGCTCAGGAGATATCCGAACCGAAACGCAAATTCCAGGATATCATCGACAGCCTATTTGCCGATACTGGCAAGAAAATCGTACGCACAGAGAACGAGATACGTTTCTCGCAGATTGGTGAGACTCTTGTGCCTTATCAGTTGTCGAGTGGTGAGAAGCAGATGCTTGCAATACTGCTGACGGTGCTCGTGGAGGATAACCGCCCTTATGTGCTCTTCATGGATGAGCCCGAGGTGAGTCTGCATGTGGAGTGGCAACAGCGACTCATCGATCTCATACGCGAACTTAACCCTAATGCACAGATTATACTCACCACCCATTCACCCGCAGTGATTATGAACGGGTGGATGGATCGTGTGACAGAGGTGAGCGATGTGATAGTTGACAACTAACAGTTGGCTATGGGAAAGCGATTAGGTGACAGTATATCATCGGCATATATAGAGGCAGCGAACAGACTGAATTCGAAGTCTGCCCGCCGCAGAGTCGTTGCCTATGTAGAGAGCTACGACGATGTGTTCTTCTGGCGTGCCATCCTTGGCTCTCTCGAGAGCGACAAGCTGCGCTTCGAGGTGATGCTGCCTACGCGGAAGAACAAGCTCGAGCGTGGTAAGAAGGCAGCCATCTCGCGGCTGCTCAGTCAGGTGGGGCGAGATATGATAGCATGCGTCGATGCCGACTACGACTATCTCGAGCAGGGATGCACATACAGCTCAAAGGCGATATTGTCAAACCGCTACATCTTCCATACCTACGCCTACGCCATTGAGAACCTGCAGTGCTATGCACCCTCGCTCCACGATGTGTGTGTGGCGGTGACGCTCAACGACCGCTATGTGTTCGACTTCGAGAAGTTCATGGCCGATTACTCCGAGGCCATCTATCCCCTCTTTGTGTGGAACGTGTGGTTCTATCGCACGCCACAGTTTAACAAGTTCTCCATAACCGATTTCCTTCGGGTGATAGAGACGGGCAACCTGAGCATGCACAACGCCCCGAATGTCATCGAGAAAGTGCGTCACAAGGTGCAGACACGCATCCATCAGCTCGAGCGGCAATACCCCGACGGTGCTGCAGCACAGGCATCGCTCCGTGACGATTTGCTGCAATTAGGCGTCACTCCCGAGACAACTTATCTTTTCATCCAGGGGCATCATCTGTTCGACAAGGTTGTAGTGCCTCTGATGAAAAAGGTGTGCGACAATCTTGTTCGCAACCGTGAGAATGAGATATCTCGCCAGAGTCGTCATTCGGCACAGCGCAACAATGAGCTGTCGTGCTACACGAGCAGCTTATCTGGAGTCTCCACTATGCTCCGACGCAACATCGGATTTCTGCGCTCCGATGCATATTCAAGAATCCGTCACGATCTCGAGATGTTCCTCGAGAGCAAAGAAGAGTAAGTGGCGGTTACCCATTGCTTTTCTTGCATATAAAAGCCTCTTTATTGAGACATAAGAGCCTCTTTTCTTAAGGAAAAGAGCCTTTCTATTACGACATAAAAGGCTCTTATATAAAAAAGACTTGAACCATCAGCATCGCTTCTCTTGTGCTGGTTGTCCAAGTCTTATCATTAATGATTCTACAAATCTGTTGTATCGTTGCGGTAGGCTATTCCAGTTCAAGACCTTCGTGAATGGCACAACCGATAAACTCATCAGCATTGTTTCTTCCATTGTACCATAGCAGCCATCGATTGTTCTCCTCATCGCGCACGACAGTAGGCTTGTAGCATGCATCTGCATCCCATCCCTTTGGCGTGGGTTCTATGATAGGATTTGCGTCGGAGCGTTTCCATTCGCGTATTCCATCAGCAGATGTGGCATAGCCAATGCGCGCTGTGTATATGTCGGAATAGCCTATATAGAACATCACGTGAGTGCCGTCGGGCAGCCGATGCACCTCGCATCCGCCAACTCTGTCCTGATCCCATTCCCCTTTGTTGCCGTGGACGAAGACAGGATTCAGTGGCGATCGCTTCCAGTGTATTCCGTCTGTCGATTCGGCATAGCAGAGTACGTTAGGCTCGAAAGTCTCACCGCTTGCATACCACATACGGAAGACGCCCCTCTCATCATCGCGGATGACGTAGGGATTCATCACCGAATAACCCTCGTAGTTGTATTCAGGAATGAGTACCGGATCGTGGCTTATGCGGGTGAAGTTCACTCCGTCGTCAGAAACAGCATAGCCTATCTTGCTGTAACCGCGTGCCTGACCGGTATACCACATATGGTATTTCCCATTCCAGAATAGTGTGCAACTGCGATTGATGTTGTCTTCCCATCCGCTTGTCTCATCGAATGAGAGCACTATCTGCGGCTCACTCCAATTAAAACCGTCGTCGCTTCGGCTGACGGCGATGCTCTTTTGCGGACGCCAAGAGAAGTACATGTTGTATCTTGCCGCGCCTTGAGTGAT
>CACZRN010000128.1 GCA_902783625.1 uncultured Prevotellaceae bacterium | reverse complement strand
GATGATGCTCACTATCCACAGCCATATCGAGGCGCGGTATTCGAGCAGTATGTAGATGATGCCGAGCACGGCACCGATGAAATCGAGGTAGTTCATAGTAAAGCCCCCTGTGGAGTTGAAAGTTATCGTTATCGTTCCCGTTATCGTCTTTATCGTGAGAATTCCTTAGAATGTCAGCGAGAGATATGCGAGCAGGTGTGTGGGTGCCTGTGCGGAGTATGTGCTCCATGCCCAGCCGCCGTTGTAGGCTTCCACTTTCCCGTCGGCTCCCTGTCGGAAGTTCATCGAGCAGGAGCCGTTGCTTTCGTATTTGTTGTTGAAGATATTATAGATGGTCAGTCCCACGGTGGCGTTTTTTATGCTGCGGAGTCGGAAGGTGTACGACAGGTCGAGGTCGGTGGTGAAGATGGGATCGATCATTGCGCTGGTCTGGCTGCCGTCGTCTTCCTGATAGCTCTTAAACCCTGAGTTGGTCATGTACTGCTCGCTGATGTACTTGGTCATGAGTGAGGCTTTCAGTCCTCGCCATGAGTAGGAGATGGTGTTAGCCGCAATGATGTCGGGCGAGAAGGCCAGGTGTGTGGTGCCCACGTTTATGTAGCTCTGGCTCCAGTCGGGGTTTATGACGGTGAGGTTCATGTTCCGTGCTCTGTTTTGGGAGAACGTGGCATTTGCTTTCCAGCTGAGGTTATCGGTGATTTGCCATGCGAGTGCCATTTCCAGTCCGAGGCGGTAGGAGTCTTTTATGTTGCGTGCAACCATCTCGCCGTTGGAGTCTTGTGCGCCGGTGAGTACGAACTGGTTGTCGTAGTCCATGTAGTAGAAGTTGGCTTCGGCGTTGAATCGCGGGCTTTCGTAGCGGTATCCCACCTCGAGGTCGTTTAGTCGCTCTGCTTCGGGAGTCACTTCTTCTGTCTCTGCGAGCATGTCTTCGAAGTCGTTGCGTGTTGGTTCTTTATGGGCGATGGCGTAGGAAGCGTAGATGGTGTGGTTGTGGAGGAACTGATATAGCAGTCCGGCCTTGGGATTGAAGAAATTATATTTTCTGTCCATCACGAGAGGGCGCTGCTGCTTGTCGTCGTCGAATTCTTGCGATGTGCCGCTCATTTTGTAATCGACGTGGCGGTATTGCATGTCGACGAAAGCTCGTAGTCCGTCGACGATTTCGTAGTTCACTTTTGCATACACGTTGCCGTCGGTTTTCTTTGCGTTGTTGCGGTAGTATTCGTGGTCAGCGTTCAGTGGTGAGGCGATGGTGGAGTATTCTTTTCGGTCGTCGTCGTTCCAGTAGTATGGTGTCCCCATCCACAGCAGGTGTCCGAAGTGGTCGCCGTCGTATTTGTTCCATCCGCCTCCGATGTTTGCCGTCAGTCGGCTATGGTCGTCGTAGTTGAGGGATACGATGGTGCCGTAGAAGTCGTTTTTCATTTTCTTTTGTCTGACCAGATCGGCTCTGAGGCTTGTGGGGATGAGGTATTTGTATAGTTTCTGATCCTGTTTATACTGCTCGTAGTACCCGTCGCCTCGTGTGTAGTGCAGGGCAGCGTTCAGCTTCCATGCCGTGGTGATGCCTTGGTTCAGAATGAGCTGGTAGTGCTGCTGGTGGTAGTTGTCGGTCTGGTTGCTGTAGTAGTGGGTGTTGCCCTCGTCGTCGGTATATCCTCCGCTGGGGTTATAGGTGCGGCCGTAGCGTTCCATGTCTTTCTTCGAAGCATAGTCCCATGCCATGTAGGTCTTCTCCTTGCCGTTGAAGGTGATGAATTTCACCATGGTGCTCTGGCCGTAGTATGCTGCCTGTAGGAAGTACGATCCGAGTCTCGATGTTGCGCGGTCGATGTATCCGTCGGATGCGATGTTCGACAGTCGTCCCTGCAGTCCCCAGTGGTTGCTGAGAAGTCCTGTAGAGAATCGCAGTGTCTCTTTGTGTGTGCCGTAGGATCCTGCGGCGATGTCTACAGCCCCGTATGGTGTTGCCCCGACATTCTCGGTGAGCATGTTCACCGTTGCTCCGAATGCCCCTGCTCCGTTTGTCGACGTTCCCACTCCGCGCTGTATCTGCACCGACTGCATCGACGAAGCCAGGTCGCCCATGTTCACCCAGTAGAGCTGCGAGCTCTCCGAGTCGTTGAGAGGTATGCCGTTGGCCGTGACGTTGATGCGAGTGGGGTCGGTGCCGCGGATGTGGATGCCGGTGTATCCGATGCCCGTGCCGGCGTCAGACGATGTTGTCACCGACGGCATCATCTCCAGTATCGACGCCATGTCCTTGCCGTGGTTCACGTCGTCGATATCTTTGCGGTCCATGTTTGCGAACGCCATGGGCATCTTGCCTGTTGCACGGGTTGCCGTCACTTGCACCTCCTCCAGGTCCTCCGTCTTGATGGTGTCGGTCTGGGCAAGCTGCTGAGCGCTCACGCCGATAGCAGCTGCAAAAGCTGTAAATAGTACAATGTTCCTTTTCATCTCTGTTTTCTTTTGTATATAAATGACATGAAAAGGGGAGAGATTTTTTTACGTTTAATCGTTAAACCTTTTAACGTTATAACGTAACATTCCCTACGCCGGCATTATCCGGATCAGGTCGGAGGGTATAATCTCAGCCCAACTCTGTAAGGGCACCCCTTAGCCTACATTTTGTAAGCCGTTGCAAAGTTAGTGAAAACCGAGCACAGGACAAAATAAATTCATTTATTTTTCATGTCGAGGCGCATCCTAACTTCGATTTACGATGAAATCAAAGTTAGTGAAAAAAATGAAATCCGGCGGCTGTAGGGTGATATTTTTTGCCTGCCGAGGCTGTTTTCTGATATATCTCTGCCGTTCCGGATGCAGTACATAGCTCTTGTACTCGGAGTACAAAGCCCATGTACTCGTAGTACAGCGTACATGTACTTGCAGTACAAGGTCCATGTACTGCGGCCAGGTGAAACAAGAAGCGGCCCATCTGCATTCCAGCAAACGGGCCGCTATGGTTCTCTGCCCTGCTCTTCAGGGCAACAAGCCGGTGCTTATCTCCTTGTTGCGCGGATGAAGAAGATAATCAGGAAGAGGTATGCTGCGAGCGACAGTGCCTGCGACAGTGGGTCGGCAAGCCACTGGGGGTTGATGGCGTCAAAACCTCCGAAGCGCAGCAGTGCACTCACCACTCCCATCAGTGCTCCGCCGGCGATGAATCCGCTGGCGATGAGCGTGCCGCGCTCGCCGCGGTCGTGGTTCTCCTTCTTGTCCTTAGAACGTGTCGTCACAAACCAGTTCACCGCACCACCCACGAGCAGCGGGAGGTTTAGCTCGAGGGGAATGAACATTCCGAGGGCGAAAGGCAGTGCCGGTATCTTCGCTGCCGTGAGGGCGATGGCGATGAGAGCGCCGATGCCGTAGAGCAGCCACGGGGCACCTGCACCGTTCATCATCGGTTCGATGACTGCCGCCATGGCGTTGGCTTGCGGCGCCACGAGATGAGTGGGCGACTCTGGGTCGAAGCCGTAGGTCTGGTTGAGGAGCATCATCACGCCGCCGACGGTGGCTGCCGAGACGAGCGTGCCGAGGAACTTCCACGTCTGCTGACGTGCTGGAGTGGTGCCGAGCCAGTAGCCTATCTTCAGGTCGGTGATGAACGCTCCCGCCATGGAGAGCGCCGTGCATACCACACTGCCCATTATCAGTGCTGCCACCATGCCCGCAGGGCCGTTCAATCCCACTGCCACCATCACCACGGAGGCGATGATGAGCGTCATCAGCGTCATACCCGACACGGGGTTGGAGCCCACGATGGCGATGGCGTTGGCGGCAACGGTGGTGAAGAGAAACGCAATGATAGCCACCAGGACGATAGCCACTACGGCATGGAGAAGATTGTTCATCACCCCAAACCAGAAGAATAAGAACGTCACGACGATTGCCACGAGCGACCCTATGGCGATGATCTTGAACGGTATGTCTCTCTGCGTGCGCTTCACCGTCTCCTGCCTGACGTCGCCGCCCTGCTGAGGCTTCATCTTCTGTATGGCACTCTTTATCACGGGCCAGCTCTTTATGATTCCGATGATGCCCGCCATTGCGATGCCTCCTATGCCGATGGCCTTGCCGTAGGTTGCGAAGATGGCCTCGGGGGTCATTGCCCCCACCGCCGTCGTCACCTCGCTGCCCCCCACGTTGACCACTGTGTCGGGGAAGAGGAGTGCCATGCCCGGCACTATCAGCCACCACACCGCCGCCGAGCCGAGGCAGATGATGAAAGCATATTTGAGTCCGATGATATATCCCAGTCCGAGCACTGCGGCGCCCGTATTGAGCTTGAACACAAGCTTCGCCTTGTCGGCAACCATCTCGCCCAGGCCAATCATACGCGAAGTGACATTCTCATTCCACAGCCCGAACGTTGCCACGGCGAAATCGTAGAGACCGCCCACGAGGCCCGCTATGAGCAGCGGCTTAGCCTGCCCCGCACCCCTCGCACCGCTGACGAGCACCTGCGTCGTCGCCGTAGCCTCAGGGAAGGGATACTTGCCGTGCATGTCGCTCACGAAATACTTGCGGAACGGGATGAGAAACAATATCCCGATGATGCCTCCCAGTGCCGAGGCAAGGAATATCTTCATGAACGATGCCGTCATCTCCGGATACTTTGCCTGCAGGATATAGATTGCCGGCAGTGTGAATATCGCTCCTGCCACCACTGCTCCTGAGCATGCTCCGATGCTCTGGATGATAACGTTCTCGCCGAGTGCCTGTGAGCGCTTTGCCGCCGTGGAGACGCCCACGGCGATGATGGCGATCGGAATGGCAGCCTCAAACACCTGGCCCACCTTCAGCCCCAGATAGGCTGCGGCGGCCGAGAAGAGCACTGCCATGAGGATGCCCCACGTGACCGACCACGTGTTCACCTCCGGATAGTTGCGATCGGGACTCATAACGGGCGAGTATTCCTCGCCATCCTTCAGCTCGCGGAACGCGTTCTCCGGAAGCTGGATTAAATCTTTTTCCTTGTCCATTTTTTCGTGTTTATTCATGTTTCGCAAGTGCCAAACTTCAGGAGTTAATGGGAGTTATCGGGAGTTAGTGGTCTTCGACCACGGGAGTTAACAGACATATGCAAGTCTATTGTCCCTTTTACTCCGGCGAGCGCAGCGAGCTAACTCCCGTTAACTCCCGTTAACTCCTACTTGCGAAAGTTGAAGTGTTTATTTTTTGAATGTTGCTTTTGTCATGCTTACTCCGAGCTGTTCGGAGCGCTTCAGGGGAGCTGCTGCCGCCACTGCCACGGTGTACTGCCCTTTGAGGAACTTGCTCTCGCCGTTGTCTTGCACTGTCATCAGCCGCTCAGTGGGTATGTCGAAGGATATCTCTTTGGTTGCCTTGGCTGGAATATCTATCCTGTCGAATGCTATCAGAGTCCACTCTGCTGCCGTCTGTCCAGCCCCTGGTACACGCAGATATACCTGTGGCACCTCGCTTGTGGCGATGTCCGACTCGTTGCGGAGAGTAGCTGTGACGTGGAGTCCCTGCTTTGTCAGCGTCGCTGTGGCGTCGGAATAGGTTACTTTCGAGTAGCTCAGTCCATAGCCGAAGGGATACATCACCCCGTCGGTCATGTATTTATATGTGCGGCCCTTCATTGTGTAGTCGTCGAAAGCCGGCAATACATCTGTCGACTCGGGGAATGTTATCGGCAGCCTGCCGCTGAAGTTTGCATCGCCGAAGAGCAAGTCGGCTAGCGCCTCGCCACCTTCCTGACCAGGATACCATGCCATTATCACGGCGTCGGAAAGCTCTTCTATCTCCTTCATCTCAACAGGACTGCCACCAGTGACCACCGTCACAATCTTGTTCCAACGGTCTTTTGATGCACGCCGCAGAAACTCCATCTGCTCCTCAGGCAATGACATTGTCAGGTGATCGCCTTTCTCATTCGAGTCGAGAGCATCACCCTCTTCGCCTTCAGTGTCACCGCTGTTGCCGATGAATATTATTGCCACGTCGGCACTGCGGGCATCTCCCCAGTTGTTGATGCGCAGCTTGTCGTTGTTCTGCGTCGGGAGATATGATGTCCGGTATTCCAATGTTGTGCCGGCAGTGATATGACTTGTTATTCCCTCGAGATATGTTGAGTAGCGGTCGCTCACTCCGAAGTAGTTGCCCATGAGGAAGAATATGTCTGTTGCCCCATGTCCCGAGACGAATATCTTTCGCAGTGCTTTCTTTATAGGCAGTGCGCCGTCGTTCTTCAGCAGCACCATACTCTCCTGTGCCGCACGCCGTGCAATGGCGGCATTGGCGTCGCTGCACACCACTGCCTCGTCGGTATAGTTGTAAGGGCATGCAGGGTCGTCGTCGATGATGCCCAGTCGATAGCGAGTCTCCATCAGTGGTATGAGAGCGTTGTCAATCTCTTTCTCTGTGACAAGTCCTTTGTCCACCGCCTCATGCAGTGAGCGGAACGAGCTGCCACACTCCAGGTTCAATCCCGCTTTCACTGCTATTGCCGCTGCCTCGGCAGCTGTCTTCACAATGCCATGTCCGCGGTATATGTCGTCAACGGCTCCGCAATCGGAAACCACATGCCCCTTGAATCCCCACTTCTCGCGCAGCAAGTCGGTGAGCAGAGCCTTGCTACCCGAGCAACTCTCGCCGAACAAACGGGTATATGCTCCCATGATAGCCTCCACTTTACCTTCCTGCACCAGCATCTTGAAAGCCGGCAGATAAGTCTCGTTGAGGTCTTTGAGCGACGGTGTGATATTATCCTTATGTCGTGTCCCCTCTGGTCCGGAGTGCACAGCGAAATGCTTTCCGCAAGCTGCTGTGCGCAGATACACCGGGTCATCGCCCTGCAAGCCGCGGACATACGCCGTGCCCAGTGTGCCTGTAAGGAATGGGTCCTCGCCATACGTCTCCATGCCGCGTCCCCAGCGAGGGTCACGGAAGATGTTTATGTTGGGCGACCAGTAAGTCAGTCCCGTATATCTCCAGTAGTTTTTCTGCTTCTGCGCCACGTTGTATTTCGCTCTTCCCTCTGTCGACACCACCTCTCCGATTTGCTTTACCAGTGCGGCATCGAATGTTGCGCCGAGTCCTATCGGCATCGGGAATGATGTTGCTCTTCCATGACGTGCCACGCCATGCAGAGCCTCGTTCCACCAGTCGTAAGGCCTTATGCCCAGCCGCTCGATGGCAGGAGTGCCGCTTATCATCTGAGCGATCTTCTCGTCGAGGGTCATCTTTGCGACTATGTCTACGGCTTTCTGATGCAATGCCACTCGCTGCGCCTCTGCCTGGCTCTGGGCATGCAGCGACAGGGCAGCCATAATGGCTACACCCGTCAGCGTAAGTATTCTTTTCATGTATTTCATCACATATTAAAAATTTCTGGCGAAGATACAATTAAATACGCGAACATCCAAATTTATTTCCGTTTTTACTTTTCCCCCTTTGTCATTTTCCTCTGCCGGCAGACGTCGGCACCCCACTCATGCAGATCCATCTCGCGGTGTCCACTTTAGGGCAATTTGCCGGCATATGTCTCATTAAAGTGGCCGTTATGCGCCATTAAAGAGCCCGTTATGTTCCATAAAAGAGCCCTTTATGTCTTGCTTAAAAGCCTCTTTATTCAAAGATGTGCCGATGTATTGAAAACTGTCGGGGCGCAAATAACGAAAGTGCAGTATTATGCAAATCTATTTCACCCGACAGCTCTCGCCCTCTCTCAGCCTGTATATCTGCAGACGCTTTATCTCGATGCTGTTGCCTCTGAACTCATATCCTCGTTGCTCCCTCGGTGGTGTGCTCAGTTGGAGCGAATAGCTGAAGGCTCCCTCATCTACAAATCCCTCGACGATGGTGCCGTCGATGAACAAGTCGAGATCGATGTCCATAGCCCCTGGCTGCCAGGGATTCACGTAGAAGTCGCCCTGCAGCCTGTTGCTGTTCATATCGTAGGCGAAGAGGGGCTGCCCGCGATAGTGGAGCGACGCGTCGGTGGCATAGGTGAGATGCAGTGTGGCACGTATGCGCAGGGCATCATCGTCGGCATATTGCTGCAACAGTTGATTTGCCTCGCGCATCGACATGTCGCCGCCGTCGTATACCTGCGTGAACAGTTTCTGGGCGCTTTCGATGGGGCGGCTATATAGTCGTGGCCCCGATGGTGTGCTGCGCAATTCCTGCCTCTGCGGCAGCAGCATGCATCCGTTGAACGGCATACCCGGGAAAGATATGCGCCCCCACGCTATTTTTATCTTCTCGCTGCTTTCGAGGCAGTTGAAGCATTGTGCGGCATAGGCAGTGCCGCCAGAGTTTATCTGTTTCGGTGACGAGGGGGTGAATGTCTCGCCGTCGAAGTGTCCGAGCATGTAAGTGCCCGATGCGCCCCACATCACCCACAACGAGTCGGTGGGATTGTCGCCCTGAGGATTGCTGAGAGGAAACAGCTCGGGGCACTCCCAGAAGCCGGTGATGTGACTCACGGCTTGCCACGTCTTCAGGTCGGAGGAACGGTAGATGGTGTTGCCGTCGCGCTCATTGAGCACGAGCACGTAGTGGTGGTCGGCATATTTGAAAATCTTCGGGTCGCGGGTGTCGTGACTGTTCCACTCCTTATGCGAGTCGATGACGGGGTTGCCAGGATACTTTGTGAATGTGCGTCCGCCGTCGAGACTATATGCCATGCACTGCCGCTGTGCCTCAGGGCTGTCGGCGGTGTAATATACAATCATAGCTACCCGCTCGGGCTCTATTATCCTCCCTCGCTTATCTTTTCGGGCAGGGATGTTGAACCCCGCAGCATTGTCGTAGTCCATCAGCGCCGAGCCAGAGAACATGGTGCCGATACTGTCGGGATGGAGAGCGTCGGGGAGCTCTTTCCAGTGTAGCATGTCGGTAGAGACAGCATGTCCCCAGTGCATGTTTTCCCATTCACGCTCATAGGGATTGTGTTGGTAGAACAGATGATACTCCCCCCGTGTGCGGTCGTAGACAAGACCGTTGGGATCGTTTATCCATCCACGTTGCGTGGTGAAATGATACCGTGGACGCAATGATTCGGCATATACACTATCCTGTCCCGGCCATGTGTCGCCTTGTGATATGAGCTGAAGAGCCTCTTTGTCGCCATCGTATGATAATGTAACCACCTTTCCTTTCCATTCATTCACGTCGCGGAACACCCAGTAGTCGGGCTCACCCTGTGCTAAGCGAATGACGAAATGGCACTGCTCGCTGCCGTCGGCGATAAGGCGCATCATGCGTCGCTCACTCTGATGCGACACGGGGAAGCACATGTATCGCTTCGATATCTTCATCTTCATTTCGGCAGCATAAAGGCTGACTGTTGAAAGAAGCAATAGTGTCAGTATGATTTTTCTCATGTAAGGATATTTTAAAGGTTTCTATTTTTACTCAATTTTCAAAAGATTGCTTGGCATTCTCATTTATAAGTTAGATGAACACACATTATTTAAATTAATGAATAATTCGTGATAATTCGTGTTTTTATTTTAACACGAATTGCCATGAATTGACCATAAATTATTCATAAATTTTATGTACAATTAATTTTGAACAGTTACTTAATAAGGCATTGCGCCGTGTTGTGTGCAAACGTAGGCACTTACCTCCACAGCCTTTCTGTGTGCCTCGGCTATGCTCTTGCCACTTAATATCGAGGCGACGAAAGCCCCTGTAAATGAGTCGCCGGCACCCACTGTGTCAGCAACTTCAACCTTCGGAGTGGGCATGAATGACTTCTCGTCAGCGGTGAAAACATAGCTGCCTTGAGTCCCGCAAGTGAGGATGAGTATCCTAAGACTGTATCTGTTGAGCAGATTTATGCATTGCTCCTCAGCGTTCAAACCCTTCAGGCTAAACATTTCAGCTATGGTGATAAGTTCTTCGTCGTTTATCTTCAGGATGTTACACCGCTTCAGACTGTCTTCGATTATCTCTTTAGAATAAAAACTCTGCCTGAGATTTATGTCGAACACCTTCAG
>CACZRN010000127.1 GCA_902783625.1 uncultured Prevotellaceae bacterium | reverse complement strand
TTTTAGTTATAGGTTTTCAGTTTTTAGTTATAAGTTTTCGGGGAAGGCCGATAAATAAGGAGAAAAGTTGAAAGTTCGTAGATGCCGATATAAAAAACAGCCGATGTTGCCCCGCGAGGGAGGCGGAGTTTTTAAAGAAGGCATCAAGAAGTTCGATGTAATCAAAGTTGAAAGTGAAGGCCGATGAATCGGGAGAGAAACTGTAAGAAGCCTCCAAAAATTGTCAAAAATAAGAAGAGTAATTATATTTTAAATTTCTGTCGATTATCGGAGGTCCTTCTTTCTCATGGAGTGTATGTTGTGAATATTACGAAACAAAAATTTCGTTTTCAGGTGGAGATGTTGTATCTTTGCTGTTGAAAGTGTAACGAAAGGGGCATTATGCCGTCGGCAAAGAAAGATCGCACATATATAGCCATCGACCTGAAGTCGTTTTATGCGTCGGTGGAGTGTGTTGAGCGTGGACTTGACCCGCTCACCACCAACCTTGTCGTGGCTGATGCCAGTCGCACACAGAAGACGATATGCCTGGCTGTGTCGCCGTCGATGAAGGCTCACGGGCTCGGCGGGCGGCCAAGGCTGTTTGAGGTGGTGCAGAGAATGAGCGAGGTTAATGCCGAACGGCTGCGCACCCACGGCTTGCGACGCTTTGAGGGGAAGTCGGTGTCGGACGTGGAGTTGAAGGCTCATCCCGAATTGATGATTGACTACCTGATAGCCACACCGCGGATGGCGCACTACATCGACTTCAGCGCGCGGATATATAACGTCTATCTGAAATACATTGCTCCCGAGGATATCCATGTGTATTCCATCGACGAGGTGTTTATCGACGCCACCGACTATCTGCGGTCGTATCGACTTACTGCGCACGAACTCACCGTGAAGATGATTCGCGACGTGCTGAGCACCACGGGCATAACGGCCACGGCGGGCATCGGCACGAACATGTATCTGTGCAAGGTGGCGATGGACATCGTTGCCAAGCACGTGCCTGCCGATGCCGACGGGGTGAGAATAGCCGAACTCGACGAGATGTCGTACCGCCGTCAGCTGTGGGATCATCGTCCCATCACCGATTTCTGGCGTGTGGGGCATGGCATTGCCGAGCGTCTGGCATCGTGGGGGATGGACACGATGGGCAAGGTGGCGCGGTGTTCGATAGTGAACGAGGAGGTGCTCTATAAGCTGCTGGGCGTGAATGCCGAGCTGCTCATCGATCATGCCTGGGGATGGGAGCCATGCACGATAGAGATGGTGAAGCGATACCGCCCCGAGAGCAATTCGCTGAGCAACGGGCAGGTGCTTATGTCGCCATACACGTTCAAGAAAGCGCGTGTGGTGGCAAAGGAGATGATCGACAACCTCTCGCTCAGTCTGGTGGAGAAAGGTCTCGTTGCCGACAGTGTGACCGTCACGGTGAGTTACGACGCCGAGAGCCTCCGCAACCCCGAGGTGATGGCGCGCTATAAAGATGCGCTGCATGCCGACTACTACGGTCGCCAAGTGCCCCACCACGCTCATGGCACCGCACGCTTCGAGCACCCCACATCGAGCTCGCAGCAGATGATAGAGGCGGTGAGCGAGGTGTTCGACAGGGTTGTCGATCCCATGCTGCTCGTAAGGAGGCTGAACATCACCGTCAACAATGTCGTCTCGGAGTCGCAGATAGCCTTCAACATGGCAAGCCGGCAGCTCGATCTGTTTACCGACTACGAGGCTCTGCGCCGCCGGAACGAGAAAGAGGCTGCCACCCGCAACCGTGAGCGACGCATGCAACAGGCGCTGCTGGGGATAAAGAAGAAGTTCGGAAAGAACGCCATACTGCGCGGGCTGAACTTCGAGGATGGCGCTACAGCACGCGAACGCAACCAGCAGATAGGTGGTCATAAGGCGTGACCGCTTGATGATAATAACGATAACTTTAACGATAACGGGAATTCTCACTTCTCACTTTTCACCTTTCACTTTTCACAGACGATGACGGACTACGACGATATAATCAATCTCCCACACCATACCTCCGATCATCATCCGCGTATGGCGATGATTGACCGCGCGGCACAGTTTGCTCCCTTTGCTGCTGTCGTCGGATACGACGATGCCATTGCCGAGACAGGGCGCTTTACCGATAGCCGTCCCGTGGCGGGCGACGATAAGCTAAATGAGCTCGATCGGAAGATGGCAGCCATTGTTGAGACGATTGAGAGTCACCCCGAGGTGGAGATAACATATTTCGTGGCTGACAAGAGGAAGAGCGGTGGGCAGTATAAAACGATAAAAGGCAATGCCACGAAGATCGACTCTGTGGAGCATTGCCTTTATCTCGGCCGCGACGTCAAGATTGCCATCGCCGACATCGCGGATATAAAAATGTGACCTACCGCCTCGACTTGTCCTCGATGAAGTCGCGCACAAGACGGAAGAGCGGTTCGTAGGTGACGGAAATGGCGTTCTCCCAGCTGTCTTGCGGTGAGTGGTAGTTCTTGAAGGCATCGCCTTTCTCGTTTTCAAAGAATATGCACGGCACACCTTTCTTAGCAAAGGGATAGTGGTCGCTGTTGGCTGCCAGTGCGCCGCGATTGATGCCTTTGAAGTATTTTTTCTTGTTGTTTATCTTCTCAAACGTAGCAAACTCCGACAGTCCGGCGTCGCTCGTCTCGCAATAGAGCACGGGGTTGTTGTCGCCAATCATGTCGATATTTATCAGATACTTTATCTTCTCCAGCGGCATGATGGGGTGCTCGGTGAAGAAATTCGAACCCCTGAGGTTGGCATCCTCACCCGAGAAAGCGATGAAATACATGTCGTATTTCGGCTTATGCTTTGCGTAATACTCCGCCAGCGTGACGAGTGTCGCGGTGCCCGAGGCGTTGTCGTTGGCACCAGGATAGAACACGTGGCGGCCCAGCGAGCCCACATGGTCGTAGTGGGCGATGAATACGAAGCAGCTGTCGTGGCGCTCGCCGGCAATCTTACCAATCACATTGAAGCACTCGTAGCCCTTCAGCATCTTGTTTTCCAAATCGATTTTCACCCGTTTCTTGCCTTCTACGCACTCTGGACCAACCCATATTATAGGTTTGTCGACCACTCTCTCACCGTATGCCTTAAAGAACTTCAGCGGCGTCTCCCATGTCAGTAGTAATCCGGCATTTGGTGCTCCGCCGGCAGTCTGCAACTGTCGGAAGTCCTTGCCGTGTTTGTAGGTGAACCAGAAGTCGCAAACCACCATCGCGTTTTTGTTTTCAGGCTTCTCAAGGTCGGCGAAGATGCGCTTACTGTCGTAGTTAAGAGTATCGACGAAGTAGAGTGGGAACTCGCCTTTCGTGCCTGGTGAATACTCGCGAGGTGAGAACTCACGCCCAGCGATGAGGCTCTTACCATCGACCGACATGGCTGCGCGGCCAGGAAAGGTGTTTATGTCGATTTTAAAAGGCTGCGTGGTCAGCTCGTCCATTCCAGCTTTCTGCAGTTGGCGATAGAGATAGCGACCAGCCTTGTTAGCACCGCCACGGGCATATCCGCGGCCTTGGTATTTCTTCGAACTGAGTGTTTTTACTACGTCCTTGTATCTTGCCAGATCCTGTGCCGAGGAAGGCATGATGGCAAAGGCAAGCATAATAGCGAGCAATGAAAAAAACTTATTCTTCATGTGTAGAGAGATTTAAAAAACATTATATGAAGGTTATGCCGTGCAAAAATATGAATTTTATTTGTAAATCAAACAAAATTGCAGGTCAAACTGAAAAAAAGTGAGGGGCGACATGCAGATATTCGTTTTTTTTGCTTATTTTTGTAAAGTTTATGTTGACATTATGGAAGACATGAGTACATGCTCGAACGCGTTGCCAATGAGAGTGGTTTCAAATCGATTTCCACCTATCGACGCGCATTCCAGAAAATCAAGGGTTTCACGCCCGGTGAATATCGAAAAACGACATAATTAATTATAAACAATTTTCAAACCTAAAACTTTAAAACTATGACTGTTGGATCTTTGTACATTAAACCTTTTGGGGTGCTAATGATGCTTGTACCCTTTGTTCTAGCCATCTTGGCGATATGGCTTCGTTCTGTGAAGCCGAATGCTCGCACTGCTGGCTATGTCTCTAATGCAAGTCGCTTTTCCTACTGGCTGTTCATCATCACCGTGCTGAGCGTGGTAGTGACCATCATTGCGGGAAAGTTCGACTCTCATCTGGGTTTCTTCCGCACGGGGCTGTGGTTCTTGGTGGTGCTTTCGTTCTTGTTCTTCCTTTGCTATTACGTGATTGCCTTCAAGCCTGTGGATGCCGACCAGTTGGCGGAGGCGAGAGATAAGGGCAGTGTGCTCTTCGAGACGGCGGGCCTTGCGGCTGCTGGCGTCGGAGGTGGATTGGCGGCTACCATCAGCTTGACTTTGAAGATGTTGGCGCAGGCTCCGATAGAAATCGTGCGCCGTTCGGGCAATACCATTTGGTACAGAAACGCGGGCGTGGGCAGTTACTTGGGGAGCATAGCCGGCATCCTGCTCATTCTGGGCGGTGCTGCGCTCATCTTGGCCTTCTTTGCCATGTATTTCCTGCTCATTGTGGTCATCTTCACGTGGTTGCTGGTGGTCTATAAGTTCGTCAAGAACCTGATTTATCTGGACGGTCCTCGAAAATAAGAATATTGTTACAGTTCAAAAAATATTATTCAAACAACATTTTAACCTATGAAAAAGAATCTATTCAAATCGGTTGCCATTTTGGCAGTAGTAGCCCTCTCGGGCGTAGTGTTTAACAGTTGCAAAGGCAGTGCTTCGGGCAATGGAATCGTGGATGAGGCCATCAAACAGGCTGAGCAGACAATAACAGCCGAGGAGTCGCCGGTATTCGGTAATCTGCCTTTGCTGCACCAGCAGAGGCTGGAGGCCGGTACCATCGTGGGCAAGCATTTCAGGGAACTGAAAACCGAAGACATGGACGCGGCTGTGAAGAACAAGTCGTTGCGCGACGAGGCTGAGAAAAAGTTGGTGGAATACTACAAAGCGAAGTTTACCGAGGCCGCTAATGCCCTCGAAGGGAAAGACATCAAAGTTGAGTTTGACAAGAATCAGATCTCTGACGCCACCGTCACGCTGAAGGTGATGAATGCTGAGCGCGCCTATTTCAACTTAGCTTTCGATGTGACTTTGGCAAAGCCAGTCAACAAGGAGGTTGAGTTCAAGTGGGTGTTCATGGATGCTGAAGGCAATGAACTGAGGACCTATAGCGACTATATCGTTCCAGGCGACAAGATTAACAGAGAATGGATGGTGACAGCCGACCAGGATTTCAGTAGTAAGTTCGACCATCTCTACATTAAGTTCTGACACCGCGAACAACCTTGTGGCTTTGGAAAGCCGTAGATAAAGGTTGCTTGATCCATGAATGGGTTGGGCAACCTTTTCTTTTGTGTTTTTAAGTAAGAAGGCAATCTTCACCTCGGCTTAAAAAATAAATAGATTTATTTTGTTCTGCCCTCGGTTTGCATTAACTTTGTAAGCAGTAACAAGGTTGCTTCATAAAAACACCTTTAATGGTATGAAAAAGAAGATATATTTCGCAGGTTCGATTCGTGGAGGGCGTGTGGACGCCTCATTGTATCATCGTATGATTGAATATATGCAGGCTGGCCACACCGTACTCACTGAGCATGTGGGCGACCTTAGTCTGAGTGCCCATGAGTGCGATCCTGACGGCGACAGTGCCATATACAACCAAGACACTGCATGGCTTCGCGAGAGCGATGTGCTCATCGGCGAAGTGACATGCCCCTCGCTCGGGGTGGGATACGAGCTTGCTTATGCTGAGCGCTATGGTGTGCCCTGTCATCTGTTCTATAACTCGCAGCGATGCCAACTGTCAGCAATGATACGAGGCAACAGCTATTTCAACGTTTATCCTTACACCAAAGAGGAAGAGATTTTCGAAATCCTCGCACGCATTCTCAACCACAACGACTGAACTACCAGAGATGAAGAAACGTATCACCTACTATACCCACCACTACGACTCGCCGCTCGGCGCAATGACCATGCAGAGCGACGGCACAAACCTCACCGGGCTTTGGTTCGACGACGTGATGATGAACGAAACAACGGCGGAAAAGGATGACGCTACGATGGAGGGAAGCGGACAACTGCTGCCGGTGTTTAGAATGACTATCTACTGGCTCGACACCTACTTTGCAGGTCGTGTCCCCGAGCTAATCCCACCGTTGGCGTGGAATGGCTCTGCCTTCAGGAAAATGGTGTGGGAACAGTTGCTCGTAATACCCTATGGACAGACGGTGACCTACAGTGATATCGCGCGCCGCATTGCTCGCCGACAGGGTGTGGAAAAGATTTCTGCGCAGGCAGTGGGAGGAGCCGTGGGGCATAACCCGATATTGCTGATTGTGCCATGCCACAGGGTGATAGGAGCCGATAAAAGCCTGACGGGTTATGTGGCAGGGCTGGAGCGCAAGCGATGGCTGCTGGATATGGAAAGTGAAAAACGATAACGAAAGCATTAACGCAATCATAAAGAAGACAATGACAATGAGCGACAACCTACAGCCACAAATCACACCTGCAGCATCACTCCCATACTGGCGCGATGGTGAGGGATGCCCGCTGAGCAGATCGGTGGCATCACCACTGATGGCTGTGGCATGGAACCTGATTCTCGTTTACATTATATATTTTATTGCACGCGTTGAATACCTGCTTGTCAATCTCGATTATTTCCGTCAGAGCATCGGCGAGGGCAGTCTGCTGCGCCTGTTCTGGGGCGGTACTGTGCTTGACACTCCAGGCATAATGTACACCAACGCCTTGTGGATACTGCTCATCCTGCTGCCGTTGCAGTGGAAGGAGCGGCGTGGCTATCAGCGGATGTTGAAATGGCTGTTCATTGTCGTCAATGCCGTGGCACTGGCTGCCAATCTTGCCGACTCGGTGTATTTCCGCTATACGCTCCGTCGCACATCGTCGGAGGTGTTCGGTGAGTTTGCCGGCGAAGACAACCTCGGGCGAGTGATGGGTGTCGAGGTGCTGCACCATTGGTATCTCGTCGTGCTCGCTGCACTGCTGCTGTGGCTACTTTGGCGATTGTATTTCACTCCACGTATCGAGGTTGACCGCCAGCCACCATTGAAATACTATGCCGTGCAGATGTTCTCGCTTGTGGTGGGAGCGCTGATGTGTGTGAGTGGCATTCGCGGTGGACTCCTCAACCACTGGTATCAGTATCTCATTGCCATTATCGTAGGCTACATCGCCGTGCGTCTTCTCAGAAATAAACGCCATGCGTGGATAGGTGTTGTGCTGCTCATCGCCGCCATCACCACCGCCATTACTGCCCCTGTGGGAGGCTTCCGTCACCGCGACATACGTCCTGTGGCGCTCAGCAGTGCTGCAGCCTATGCAAATCATCCCACCGAGACGGCACTGGTGCTCAATACACCATTCTCGGTCATACGCACAATAGGGAAGAGCGTATTCAACAATCCAGGTTATTTCAGTAGCGAGGAAGAACTCGAAAAGATATACACTCCGATACATAATGAAAACAATAACGATAACGAAAACGTTAACGATAACTCTCCACTCTACACTCTACACTCTACACCCCCCAACGTGGTGGTGATAATAATCGAGAGTTTCGGTCGTGAATATATCGGTGCTCTCAACCACGAGGTGCTTCCTGGATACGAAGGATACACACCGTTCACCGACTCGCTCATACAGCATAGTGCCACGTGGCGCTATTCGTTCTGCAACGGTCGCAAGTCGATCGACGGCATGCCAAGCATTCTCTCTTCGATTCCAATGTTCGTTAAACCCTTCGTTCTCACACCGCAGGGACTCAACCGTGTGACGAGCATCGCCAGTCATCTGCGTACCGAGGGTTACCAGACAGCATTCTTCCACGGTGCACGCACTGGCAGTATGGGATTCAATGCCTTTGCACATTCGATAGGATACGAGAAATACTATGGTCGTGAAGATTTCAACAACGACAGCCGCTTTGGCGGCGATGCCGACTTCGACGGCTACTGGGCCATCTGGGATGAGCCCTTCATGCAATACTTCGCACTGACAATGAGCGAGATGCGCGAGCCGTTTACTACAGCCCTCTTCACTGCCTCGAGCCATCATCCCTTCCGTATTCCCGAGAAATATGCCGACCGTTTTGAGGAGGGTGAACTGCCCATACACAAGTGCATACGCTACACCGACAACGCCCTGCGGCAGTTCTTCAATACTGCCAGGCAGCAGCCATGGTTCGAGAACACTATCTTCGTCATCACCAGCGACCACACCAATATGTCGGCATACGATGAGTACCGCAGCGACATCGGCGGTTTCTGCTCGCCTATCATCATCTATTCGCCCTCTGGCGACATCGAGCCTGGCATGCGCGAGGGCATAGCACAGCAAATCGACATCATGCCCACCGTGCTCGGACTGCTCGGTTATCGGCAGCCTTACTGCGCTTTCGGCATCGATTTGTTCACCACACCCGCCGATGATACATGGGCTGTCAATTACCTCAACGGCACATATCAGTATGTGAGTAGCGGCTATGTGCTGCAGTTCGACGGCAAGAAGACCACTGCACTCTATCGTCTCGGCGACTGGAAGATGGAGCATAACATCATAGGCACAGTGCCCGAGCAGGATGCGATGGAGTTGAAGTTGAAGGCTATCATACAGCAGTACATGCTCCGGATAACGGAAAACCGACTCACAGCCGAATAACTCATTCCCGACATATTCACATCCTTATATGTAATTTTTTATAATTATTCATTTTTATTTTTGCAGATAGAATTAAAAGGTTTTCCTTTGCACTGTCTTCCAAAAGGCGACAAGTAAAAGCATCTGTAATTGATAACGATGAAACAAACATTCTTTGCCCTTTCGCTAACCCTTTTCCTATGTGTCTTTGCGAAAGAGGCATCTGCCTATGATGCACAAGTCGGTGGCATCTACTACATTTTCTCTGGCTCAGAAGCCACAGTGACTTATCTACTAAACGGGACGAATAACACTCCTGCTTATTCAGGCGATGTCGTCATTCCTGAGACCGTTACCCACAATGGCACTACCTACAAGGTGACAGCCATCGGTCACTGGGCATTCCAGTATTGCAGCAATCTGACATCGGTAACCCTCCCCACCAGTGTGACGAGCTTTGGTAACAATGCGTTTTCTCATTGCACAGGCCTCACATCGTATGAAATCCCTGACCACATAACAACAGTCGGGATGTATGCCTTCTCGGAGTGCAGCAATCTTAAATCGATAGATATCCCTACGTCGGTGACATCCATCGGTGTGTATGCTTTCCAAAACTGCACCAGCCTTACCGCCGTCACCATCCCCTCCAGCCTTACAGCCATCAGCGACTTTACGTTCACCGGCTGCAGCAGCCTGACAGATGTCTTTATCCCCAAGTCGGTGACAAGCATCGGTGTTAAGGCTTTTGAGAAATGCACCAGCCTCCCCGCCATCACCATCCCCGACGGTGTGACAGCCATCGGAAACGATGCTTTCAACGGCTGCAGCAGTCTCATGTCAATCTCTCTCCCCGCCACTGTGAAGACTCTTGGCGACAGAGCATTCTCGCAGTGCGGCAGCCAGACGACGGTCACCATCCCCTACGGTGTGGAAACCATCGGCACGGGAGCATTCTCGCTGGGCACCAACTTGACAGAGGTCTTCATCCCCAGATCAGTGACAGCCATCGGCACCGCCGCATTCGGTGCTTGCAACAACCTTACTAAAGTCACAGTCGATATTGAGGAACCCCTGGCAATTACCCAATACGTCTTCAGTAACCGCAAGAATGCCACGCTCTATGTGCCCCGTGGCAGCAAGGCAGCATACAAGGAAGCCGAGGTTTGGAAGGAGTTTAAAGTTATCGTAGAGATTGCCAATGCCGACGTAAACAAAGACGGATTTATCAACATCGGCGATGTCACGGCACTTATAGACATCATCCTCGGCAAAGATGCCACAGAGCCCTACCTCTACGACCATGATTGTGCCGACATCAATGGCGACTCGCTAATCACAATTGCCGACGTCACAGCCCTCATAGATATCATTCTGGGGAGATAACAGTCGCATCAAAAGAGCCTCTTATGTTGCACAAAAGAGCCTCTTATGTTGCACAAAAGAGGCTTTTATATTTCACAAAAGAGGCCCTTATGTTGCATTAAAGAGGCCCTTTAATGAAATACATGTCAGCAAGTTATTCTTTTTGTTTATAAGACAATAGAGAACAGAGATATTTTTCGCTCTGCTCAGCAACGCGTGTTTCTGTTGCGTGTGTGGTTATCTTGCTGCCGTATTACCTACGTGCGCCAGGGACATTTGAATATGAGTTGTTTGGTGTGACAACCATCACGCCGCGCCCTATCAAGCTAGGATTATCGGGTAGGGGATCGAGTTGTCGTGGCTGGCGGTAGTTGCAATCGACATCAACTGTTGCCACCACATCGGCATCGGCACATACCCTGAGCCATCTTGCCTGAAACGAAGCAGGAAAGGTATGGCTTTCGCGCTTACCACCCTTGACGGTTATCTCTTCGCACGTCATCCATTCGCCGCTGCCGTTGGGGTCGGCTTCGATGGTGAAGGTGACGGGGTGTGTGGAGTGGTTTGTCAGTTTGATGGTCTTTTGTTCGTAGAATCCCACGAGGAAGGGGTCGCTGTATTCCTTTGCGTGAATGTGTGTGTGTCGCCATAGTGAGCCGTGTCCCATGGGCTGCCCCATCATCCACAGATCGTCGATGGCCCCTGCCCACACGGCGGAGTGCTTGTCTGTCGAGCGGATGATGTGTGGATTGCCGGTCGTCTCGGTGTCGATACCTGTCATGATGAGTAATCCACAGAAAGAGGCATAGTCGCCGATGCGGTAGTGATGCGATGCTATGGGGCGTATCATGGCAAATCCCCCTGCATTCTCGGCAGGCAGTTCGAAGAATGTGCCGCCAAAGTTAAACAGGTCGCGCTCTGTGACTACCTCGCGGCAGATGCGTGTCTGCCCTTCGCTCGAAAGCTGTGCCAGATAGTCGTCGGCAATAGGCAGTCGCCATCGACGTCCACTGTCGTCGGTGATGAGGATACTCAATGAGTCGACTGTGGCACCAGTGGTTTTCGTTGATAGTCGGTCGCGCAGCTGCTTGTCGCTTGTCAACAAACTCTCTCTCGACAATGTGAGCGACGCGTCGAGGGTGTAGCATCCCGATGGGGTAGTGTTGCCGAGCATGGTATTTTCGACGAGCACTGCCATTCTGCGTGTGTCGCCGTCGAGGCTGAGCAGCTTGCCACCGATAGAAGTGCGCGAGCTTGTCGTTGCCAAGCCTTTAAACAGCTGGGTGCTGCGCAGTTGATATTTTTTCCGTGCTGCATCGCTCATCGGCTCTGCGGCGAACGTGAACATCACCGTGGTGGTTGTCGGTTTATCGGTAACCACGCGAATCCATTCAGCTTTGGTGTTTTTCAGCATCATCTGCATCGAGCAGCCGCCATCGACGCTGACAGTGGTAAGCGGTGTCCATGTGCCGTCGCCTTTCTTGTCGATTTCGAATGTATATTGAGTGCGCTGTGTTCCTTTGTTGCTTATCCATGCCTGCCGATGTCGCCAACCGCCGATGAGCATCGGTTCCGACGGCACTCCAGCCTCCACTTGCTCGTTTTGCCACACAGCTCCGTCAGCGGTGGTAGCACCGAGGTGGGATATATCTGAGAGCGTTGTGAACCAGAGATTTGAGCATGAACGCCCCGGTGCTGGCACGTCACCCTTTTGACTACGGTGGTTAAGGAATTGATTCTTTGCCGTGTCGTCGCATCCGAAGACGATGTGACTGTTCCATTTTGCAAAGTCGCCGATGACTTTCAGATAAGCTGATAGCGGTCGTATACCTGCCGATGATGTGGCAGTGAACGATGCCGGAAATTGCCAGAACATGCCGTGCATGGTCATGAGAAGATTCTTACCTGACCACTCGCCAACATCTCTTATACGTGGCCATTCGGTGTTCCATCCATGTGCACCGTCGTAGGCATGACTTGCCTTTGGCAGTCGGAAGAATTCCCATCCCCGTTGCTTTGAGCGCACAGCGAGGATAAGCGATTTGCTATCCCATCCCATCGACCATATAGGGTCGGTATCAGGATGCGACGGACCATAAACACCCGACGGACCAGTCACCTCTGTGAATTGATTGCGGCGAATGAGATGCCATTCCTTTCCGTCGTATTCCGATAGAGAGCCCGACTCAATGGTGGGGTTTTTGAGCGCCTCGTCGGAGTCTTCGCCATTGTTGGCATAGACATAAACCCCTTGCCCCGAGTAGAATCCCTTGCCGTGAACACCTTTGCATAGCGAGCCGTTGATGGTGGGAGCACCCTCGCGATGAAGCAGATTACCGTCAGGGGAGATGGTGTTGACGTTGAGTGTGTTTACATCCACCTCGTAAAAACCTTGCTCCATCGTGGCCATCATCACCTTGTTTGCTGAGTCGCTCAGACTCATACATGTACCTGTGAGTCGTCCAGGCATCACATTGGGACTTATAGCGCGCATATTGCGTTGGCTATCAACAAGATATGGTCCGATGACGAGTTGCCCTGTCTTGCGGTGGATGAATCGATTGGCATGTGTGCCTCCCACGCTTTCCATGCGTGGAGTAATCTGCAGCGAGGGAGTTATCTCGTAGAGTTTATCGTTTGAACCGAATGGCGAATGGGGTCCGTAGGTGACAATCCACAGCCTGTCAGCCCATGGTACAACAGCACCGGTACCGCATTCCCCTTCATCGTTTACATAGGCAAGCGACGGGTAGATACCGCTGAGTGATGGCGGTAGTGTGGTGGGATTATCCTGCGCCATTGTTGAAAAACTCATGAAAGAAAGCGCAGCGGATAGTAAGAGTGTAGTTTTTTTCATGGTTCAGGAAATGGTTGTTTTTGTGTTATTCTTTGCTTTCTGTTTTCTCGAACACCTTGCCGTCTTTTTCATAGAAGCGTTGATCGAACTCCTCACGTGTTCTCGACCAGCGATCGTGGCTCCACAGCCAATAGGCTGGGTGCTGTCGGATGGTGTTCTCGAGGCGAGTCATATATGCCTCGGTGATGCCATACTCGCCAAGCTCTTTCGGATGGCGGGTGACGAGTTTCATCTCGCAGACATAGTATCCTCGCTTTGGTCGCGACACCTCACCGTAGAAAACAGCCTGATCCATGCGCTGCACTATGCGGTCGGAGCCTGTGAGCATGGGTGTGTCATGGCCGAGGAATGGCATCCAGAAGTGCATGTTGTGCCACAATGGCTTCTGATCGGCAATATACCCCACGATAAGCGGTTGCCCCTCGTTGCGGTATTTTATTATGTGGCGCAGTGCCTCGTGCATAGGCAGACACACTGAGCCAAAACGCTGACGCATGTAGAGGAAGAGGTTGTTGAACTCAGGGTTCTCGAGTGGGTGATACAACTCTGCACAGAGAGCCTTCTCAGGGGCTGCCAAGGGTAGGGTGCTTATCCATTCCCAGTTGCAGTAATGCCCCAGGAAGATAGCCACCGACTGCCCTTCTTCGATGCATTGCTTCATCGTGTCCATGCCAGTGAATGTCATGCGGCGTGCCATCTCGCTGCGGCTGATGGTCATCATCTTGAATGTCTCTACGATATAGTCGCAGAACCAGTGATAGAATTGTTTCTCAATGCCTACAATCTCGGCACTGCTCTTTTCCGGAAACGACGAAGTGAGATTTTTCCTAACTACATGCCTGCGGTAGCGTACAAGGTAATAGACGATGTAATACATGCCGTCGGAAAGAATAAATCCGATGCGCAGTGGCAGCAAAGAAAACAGCCACAGCACAACAAACAGCATGCCTGCAAGCACTTTGTAGATAAATCTGATAATCGTCTTCATTTCACTCTAAACTCTACGCTATTAACTCTACCCTCACACCTGCTGCATGTCGTGCAGACGGCGATAGTATCCATCTGTCTGCATGAGGTTGTCGTGTGTGCCACGCTCCACTATCTGCCCATCGTGAAGCACATAAATCTCGTCGGCATTCTTGATGGTTGACAGTCGGTGTGCGATGGCTATGGTGGTGCGAGTCTTCATTAGTCGCTCGAGTGCATCCTGCACCAGTCGCTCGCTCTCGGTGTCGAGTGCTGAGGTTGCCTCGTCGAGGATAAGAATCGGTGGGTTTTTCAGTATTGCACGGGCAATGGATATACGCTGTCGCTGTCCACCGCTCAAACGGCTTCCGCGGTCACCGATACTCGTCTGATAGCCGTGCTCACTCTGCACGATGAAGTCGTGGGCATTGGCTATGCGCGCTGCCTGCTCTACCTCTTCCTGTGTGGCATTGTCTACACCAAACGTGATGTTGTTGTAGAAAGTGTCGTTGAAGAGGATAGCCTCTTGGTTCACGTTGCCGATGAGCAGCCGCAGATCGTGTATTCCGAGATCTTTCACATTGATGCCGTCGATAAGCACTTCACCCTCTTGCACATCGTAGTAGCGCGGTATGAGGTCAACCATTGTCGATTTTCCGCTGCCGCTTTGCCCTACGAGTGCTATCGTCTTGCCTTTGGGAATGACGAGGTTGATGTTGCGGAGTACCCATTTCTCACTGTAGCGGAACGATACGTTTCGGAATTCTATCTCTCGTTCAAACGCACCGATATGCAGTGGGTTTTCGCTCTCTTTTATGTCTTTCTCGGCAAGCAGAATCCTGTCAACGCGCTCCATCGATGCCAAGCCCTTGGGTATGTTATAGCTTGCCCTCGAGAATTCCTTCAGCGGATTGATGATGGAGTAGAGCATGACGAGATAGAATATAAACACCGGTCCGCTCAGCACGTGATTGTTTAGCACCAGAATGCCTCCCACCCACAGCACGATGACAATCATCACCGTGCCCAGGAACTCGCTCATGGGGTGGGCAAGCTGCTGGCGTATGTTCACTCGCATTATGTGATCGCGGTATTCGCTGTTGATGCGGTCGAAGCGGCTGTTCATCTTATCCTCGGCACAGAAAGCCTTGATGATTCTCAGTCCGCCGAGTGTCTCTTCCACTTGGCTCATGGTGTCGCTCCACAGCGATTGTGCCTTTATGCTCTTCTGCTTTAGCTTACGGCCTACAAAGCCCATAAACCAGCCGAAGATGGGCACAAATACTATGGTAAACAGTGTCAGTTGCCACGATATGAAGAGCAGTGTACCGAAATAGGCGATGATGAGGATAGGATTCTTGAAGAGCATGTCTATCGACGACATGATTGAGTTTTCTATCTCTTGCACATCGCCGCTCATGCGTGCAATGATGTCACCCTTGCGCTCTTCGCTGAAGAATCCGAGCGAGAGCGATGTTATCTTCTCGTAGAGTTGATTGCGTATGTCGCGCACAACACCGGTGCGAATGGGTATTATCGTTGCCGATGAGAGGAAATAGGCTGCCGTCTTCAGGAATGTCATCACTGCAATTATTGCGCCGAGGATGAGCAGCGTGGTTGATGCTCCTACGCTCTCCACCAGATGCTGCACATAGTAGTTCATGTTGTTCAGTATCACTTCCTTGGCATTCCCCCAGTCCCACGCCATCAAGTTGGCGGGTATGTTGGCTTCCTCAACATTGAAGAGTATGTTAAGGATAGGAATGAGTGCCGTAAACGAGAAGATGTTGAGTACGGCGGAAAGGATATTGAACACAACCGAGAGCACCAGATATTTCTTATATGGTGGCACAAATCGGCGCAACACTTGCATGAATTCCCTCATCGTGTGTAGTGGAATTTGTTATCTTTTGGTTGACGGTTTCTTTATTGCGGTAGCCGGCTTCTTGAGTGTGTTTGCCGGTTTACTGCTTGTGGTGTTGCTCACATCAGCGGGGGGAATCACCTTCACCACCTCAACAGTGAATATCAGTGTCGAGTATGGCGGTATCTTTCCTGCTGCACGTGCACCGTATCCCAACTCCTGCGGGATATACAGCTCCCACACGCTGCCCTCGGGCATCATCAGCAATGCCTCTGTCCAGCCCTTTATCACTTGTCCGGGACTGAATGTGGTGGTGTCGGGGTTGCGGGTATATGACGAGTCGAACACTGTGCCGTCGATGAGCTTACCCTCGTATTTCACGGTCACCTTGCCGTCTTTGTTTGGCAGCAAGCCATTACCCGTTTTCACTATGCGATACTGCAGTCCGCTTTCGGTGGTTACAACACCCTCTTTTGTCTTGTTCTCAGCGAGCCAGTCCGCATTCTCTTGCTTGTATTTCTCGTCGCGCACCTTCTTCAGCTCAGCCATCTCGTCTTCGAAAAGCTTTGCGGCATCGTTTACCTTGAACACACTGCTGTCGCCTTTCACTGCGTCGAAGAAACCGCGCATGAAGACATCCTCCTTGTATGTGGCGGTGGTGCCCTTCATGTCTTTATTGACAACATTCATGATGTTCTGCTTCAGCACGTCGGCAATCTGATGGCCTGCGCTGCGTGCCTTGAAGTCGGCATCCTCATACTTTGCCACACCCTCTTTCAATGCTTCGAGGAACATAGGTATGTGTGCGTCGTCGAGGTTGAATTTCTTCTTCACGTAGTCGAGCATGCCACGCGAGGCATTCATACCTGCTGCGTAGTTGAGTGTGTCGTTGTGGTCGGTAATCTCCACCACGGGCTCAACGGGTGCTACTTCTTCAACCACCACCGGTGCGGCGGTTTTCTTCTTGTCTTTCTTCTTGCCGGCATAGGCAGGGGCAGCCACTGTGGCAGCCACCATAACAGCGGCAATGAGTAATATTGTCTTCTTCATATCTTCGTTTGAAATACGATTAAAAAAAAGCAGCCCACTCTCCCCCTTGCGGTTGAGAATGGGCATTGAGTTATGAAAGATTTACTTCTTCACGCTCAACAGTTCGATTTGGAACTGCAATGCAGAATAAGGCTTGATTGACTTGCCTGTAGCGCGCTCGCCGTAAGCCAGCTCTGCGGGGATGTAAACTTCCCACTTCGAGCCTGCCGGCATGCGTATGAGGGCCTCTGTCCAACCCTTGATCACCTGATTCACGCGGAATGTCACAGGGTTGCCCTTTTCTGCTGTGGTGTCGAACACCTCGCCGTCGATGGTCTTGCCTTCGTAGTTCACCTCAACCATTGAAGTGTCGGCAGGTATCGGACCGTTACCTTCCTTAATCACCTTGTAGTAAACACCTGTGGAGTCAAGCGGCATCACATCTTTCTCCTTTGCCTTCTCGGCAATCCACTTCTCACCGGCTTCCTTGTTGTCCTTATACTTCTCCTTTGCATACTCAGCCTTGATGGCGCTCATCTTTGCCATAGCTATTTCGTTGGCAGCAGCGGGGTTTGTGAGGAAATAGTTTCCTGCCACACCGTTCTTGAATCCAGCGAGGAAGGTCTTCATAGGAATCGACATTGCAGAATCGCCGTCGTACACCTGCATGCTGATGTTCTTTGCCATCATGGCCACCTGCATACCCAGAGCGATACCGGCATTGTAAGCCTTGTGCTTCTTGCTTGCACCTTCGTTGGCGCTCACCTCGAGACCTTTCAGGAAGTCACCGAAATAGGCAGAGTCAACACCCAGTGTGCCTGTCAGGTAGTCAGCCAGACCCTGTGTCTGTGCCATACCAACAGCATAGGCGAACGTGTCAACGTCGTTCTTCAGTTCAACATTTGCTCTCTTACCGAGTTTTCCCACTTTCTTGCAGGAAACGAATCCTGCTGCAACGATAGCCGCGAGGGCTACGATAACCATTTTTTTCATTTTCTTGAATTTTTATTTTAAATTTGAAGTTTTAATCTTTCAATTTTCACCTTTCACCTTTCAAAGCACCTCGATGAGTTCCACATCGAACACCAATGCTGCGAATGGTGGTATCTGTGCCCCTGCTCCGCGCTCACCGTAGCCGAGGTGGTAGGGGATAAAGAAGCGGTATTTCGCACCCTCCTGCATCAGTTGCAGTCCTTCGGTCCATCCTGCTATCACTCCGTTGAGAGGGAATGTAGCGGGTTCACCGCGCTGCAGGCTGCTGTCGAACAATGTACCGTCCACCAGCATACCCTCGTAGTGGCATTTCACCTGATCCGTAGCCTTTGGCTTGCGACCGTTACCCTCGCGCAGCACCTTATACTGCAGTCCGCTGGGCAGCGTGACGACGCCTTCCTTCTTCGCGTTCTCCTCGAGGTATTTCTCACCCACCTCGCGAGCAGCCTTTCCACGCTCTGCGGCAGCAGCGCGCTGCTTCTTTTCCTGCTCCTGGAAGAAGTTCTGTACCAATGTCTGTGCCTCGCCGGCAGCAATGAGAGGCTTCTTGCCTGCCAAAATATCTTTTATCGCCTGTGCGAAGTCATCGATGTTGAGATCCTGAGCACCCATATCCATAAGCTGATGCCCGATTCCCAGGCCTAATGCATAGCTAACTTTATCCATATCTGTGTCTGTAATCTTTCGTGAAAATCTTATCTGTTTCGCATTTTGCGCTGCAAAATTAATACTTTTATCTGATTATGTAGCAAATATACCGAAAATTAATGTTTTTTTATAGTTCGCGCGCCCACGAAAGCACATCGTCGCTGCCATCGCCCGCAGTCACCGTTGTGAACGATGAAAAAGAAGTTTTCGAAGTTTTTTAAGATTTCTAAGATGAACAAAAATAGCGAAACACACGAAAAGAGATGGCCTATACGCCAAAATTTTGCTAGCAAAATTCTTAATAAAGAGCCTCTTTATTGCCGTTAAAGAGCCCAGTTAATCGAAAATTTGCTAGCAAATTTATTTGTGTGCGGCATTTGAAACAAAAATACTCTGCAGATTTGTTTTCATTAACACGTTTTTATGGTGCGTGGCGGAAGGGTTTGTTCGAATAATGACGGAAAAATTTTGCGTTGTCGGGTGAGTTTCTTAATTTTGTAGGCAATAAACTTTGTTAATCACTGAAAAACAATACTACAATGAAGAGAAGAGAATTTCTGTTTAAGTCGGCGATGATGGGTGCCGGTATGTTTGTCAGTCCAGAGATTATCCGCGCTACGGGTAAGAAGGTTGGTGCCAACGACAAGATTCGCGTGGGACTGATTGGTTGCAACGGCATGGGTTTTGCCGATCTCGAGACGTTCATGCATAACCCTGAGGTGGAGTGCATCGCGCTGGCTGATGTCGATCAGGGCGTGCTCGACCGTCGTGTGGCTGATGTGGAGAAGCGACAGGGGCGCAAGCCAAAGGGCATTTACAAAGACTGGCGTAGGCTCATCGATAACAAAGACGTGGATGTGGTGATAATAGGTACCCCCGACCACTGGCACTGCTTGCAGCTGGTGGCTGCGTGCCAGGCAGGGAAGGATGTCTATTGCGAGAAACCACTCGGCAACAGCATCGAGGAGTGTAACATCATGGTGCGTGCCGCAGAGAAATATAATCGTGTGGTGCAGGTGGGACAGTGGCAGCGCAGCGACCCACACTGGCAGGATGCGATGGATTTTGTGCACAGCGGACAGTTGGGTAAGATACGCACCGTGCGTGTGTTCTCGTATCAGGGCTGGTGCCCGTCGATACCAGTGAAGCCCGATGGCCCCGCACCCGACGGCGTGGACTACGACATGTGGCTCGGGCCGGCTCCGAAGAGGCCGTTCAACCCCAACCGCTTCCACTTCACCTTCCGCTGGTTCTGGGACTATGCCGGAGGACTGATGACCGACTGGGGAGTGCATCTGCTCGACTATGCACTGTTCGGCATGAATGTGACAGCACCGAAGTCGATAATGGCATCGGGTGGTAAGTTTGGATACCCCGATGATGCCTGCGAGACTCCCGACCTGCTGCAGACCATCTATACCTTCGACGACTTCACCGTGATGTGGGACCACGCCATCGGTATTGATGACGGCGCTTATGGCCGCACACATGGTTTGGGCTTCGTGGGCGAGAAAGGTACCCTCGTCATCGACCGCGGTGGATGGGAGGTGATACCTGAGAAGGTGAACGGCAAGCAGCGCATGGAGGCAGTGCCGCTGAAGAAGGCATATGGTGCCGGCGGACTGGAGTTGCACGTGAAGAATCACCTCGAGTGCATCAAGGCACGCACACCGGAGAAGTGCCACGCAAGCATACAGATAGGTGCACACATCGCCAAGTTCTCACACCTGGGTAACATTGCCTACCGCACAGGTAAGAAGCTCACATGGGACGGTGTGACATTCCACGATGCAGAGGCCGACGCATATCTCTGCAAGGAGTATCGCAACCCGTGGAAGCTGCCAAAGGTGTAAGCTGCGGAGTGATGCGCAAGACATAAAAACGAAGACAGATATGGCAAAAAAGAAGATAGTATTCCTCACAGGCGCGGGTATGTCGGTGGAGAGTGGTTTCAAGACATTCCGCGGCAACGATGGCCTGTGGGAGGAATACCCCGTTGAGCAGGTGGCGTCGCACGAGGGATGGCTTGCCGACCCCGTGCTGGTGAATAATTTCTACAACCGACTGCGCCGTAAGCTATATGACGCCAAGCCCAACGAGGGGCATCGGATTATCAGTGAGATGGAGAAAGACTACGATGTGGTGGTGGTGACGCAGAATGTGGATAACCTCCACGAGAGTGCCGGCTCCACGAATATAGTGCATCTTCACGGTGAACTGACAAAGGTTTGCTCGTCGCGCGATCAGTTTGATGAGCGTTATGTGAAAGAGCTCACCCCCGACAACTGCGAGGTGGCACCCGGCGAGAAGGCAGGCGATGGCAGTCTGCTGCGGCCGTATATAGTGTTTTTCGGCGAGTCAGTGCCAATGATTGGTGTCGCCGCAGAGTGTGCAAGCGAGGCAGATGTGTTTGTCATCATCGGCACATCGCTCAATGTGTATCCCGCTGCTGGGCTCATTCACTATGTGCGCCCCGGTGTGCCCGTCTATCTCATTGACCCCAACCCCGTTGATGCGGCAGTGGGAAAGAAGGTGACACATCTGCAGATGGGAGCCTCGGAGGGTATGCGCAAGCTGGTGGGGATACTCAGCGGGAAGAATAAGTAAATGGCAGCCCCCTATAATCCCCCAAGGGGGATGGTTAATCAGTTAATGTTAATCCGTAAATATGTTCACCCGTCTCGCAACACTCGCCGATATCCCCATTATCCGCCAACTGGCAGAGGAGATATTCCCCGTTACCTATCGCGACATAATAAGCCGCGAGCAGTCGGCATTCATGATGGAGTGGATGTACGGCATTGACAGCCTGCACCGTCAGATTGCCGACGAGGGGCATGTCTATCAGCTTGCCTACGACGGTGACGAGGCGATAGGATATGTGTCGGTGCAGCGAGAGGATGACGATGTGTTTCATCTGCAGAAAATCTACGTGCTTCCCTCACGTCAGGGGATGGGGTGTGGGCGTAAGCTCTTCAACGCCGCCATCGACTATGTGAAGAGTGTGCATCCCGGGCCGTGCAGCGTGAGGCTAAACGTGAATCGTCAGAACAACGCCGTGGGGTTTTACAAGAAGATGGGTATGGACATCATTGCCCAAGGCGATTTCCCCATCGGCAACGGATTCTTCATGAACGACTACATCATGGCGATTGAGGTATGAAAAGAAACACTCCCAGACAACAGCCTGAGAGTGTTTCTTTGTTTTATTATCATCCACCATAGCGTGGATGTTTTTTGCTGTTATGCCTCTTTCTGTCGTGTGCCCATGCGAGCCTCGACAACATTCACAACATAGTCGCAAAGCTTCTCACACTCGTTGATGATATCCATGTAGATGGTACCCACGGCATAGGTATATTCGTGGTTGTTCACATCGTTTATGTTCTGGCTCTTGAGCTGTGTGCGGAAATTGTTTATCTCCTTCTCGAGATTAAACGACTTGTTGACGTCGAAAGCCTCTTTTCTTCCACCCATGAGTTGATTCATCTGCGTGAGGGCATTATCTGTGAGCTCCATCATCTGATGCATGTGCTCGTATTGCTTCTCGGTGAAGTGATCCTGATTATTCTGCACTTTCCGCGTAATGGTGCGAGCCATATTGTAGCATGCATCGCCTATACTCTCGAGCTCGGATATCTCACGAAGCATGGCACGAATCTTTGCCTTCGTGTCGTCAGAGAGATGGGCATCGCTGACATTGTCGAGATATTTTGCAATCTCAAGCTCCATGCTGTCGCTGATACTCTCGTATTTCTCGATGCGTGAGAATAGTTTGCTGAACGCTGCGGTGTCTTTCTCAACGAGCAGTTCCCTTACCATGCCGAACATGCGCTGCATACGTTCTGAGAATGAGCGTATCTCTTTCTGAGCCTCAAGCACTGAGAGCTCAGGCGTTTTCATGAAGCCAGCAGTGATGAAATGCAGGCGGAAGTCTTCCTCCTCGTCAACTTTCTTAGGCTTGATAATCCAGCACACAAGACGCTCTATCTGTGGTATGAACCATATGAGGATGAATGTGTTAGCCACGTTGAAGCAAGTGTGGAACGCTGCCAGTACGAAGCTCAGCTTTGCAGCGTTTGCCATGAATGCCTGTGCACCGACATTATCCTTTGTCATTGTCACATCGTAGCCCACCATACCGCATACGGCATCGATGAATGGGCGGAAGACAAACAGCATCCACACCACACCGAAGAGATTGAAGAACATATGCGAGAGTGCAGCGCGGCGTGCCTGTGTGTTTGCCGACAAAGCAGCGAGGTTAGAGGTGATGGTTGTTCCGATGTTTTCACCCATCACCAACGCAATACCCTGATAGATGGGCAGTGCACCGCTCGAGCACAGTATCATGGTGATAGCCATGACAGCTGCCGACGACTGCACGCAGAATGTCATCACACCACCCAATAAGAGGAAGATGAGTGTTGTGGTGAATGATGTGGGATCGAACGACGCGAAGAAGTCGAGCACAGCAGGATTCTCACCGAGATTCATCTCAGTACCCGTGAGTCGCAGCGTTCCCAAACCCAGCAACAGGAATGACAAGCCAAAGAGGAAGTCACCGATGTAGCGGTAGCGTTTTAAGTAAATAAGTATAATGCCTAAGAAGAATGCGGGATAAACGGCACTTGTTATGTCGAACGACATACCTGCCGACATAATCCACGCTGTCAGTGTAGTACCGATGTTGGCACCCATTATCACCGATATTGCCTGAGCCAGTGTGAGCAGTCCGGCGTTCACAAACGACACCGTCATCACCGTTGTTGCCGTCGATGACTGTACGGCAGCAGTAACAAACATACCCGTGATTACTCCGGTGAAGCGGTTGGTGGTCATGGCACCGAGCACATGGCGGAGTTGAGGACCCGCCATCTTCTGTAATGACTCACTCATTGATTTCATACCGAACATCAACAATGCGAGCGAGCCTAAAAGCTTAAAAACAATCCAAATAGACATATTTTACTTAAATAATGTTGTCAAATTAGGTATTTTCGGGTTTTATTGCGTAATTTTACGCTCTGAAAAAAAGTATTTAAATCTAACTTATGGAACATAAAGTACAAATCCGTTGCAAAAATAACAAAAAAAGTGTAAAAGTTAATATCGGAACAAAACTTTCTGAAGTTTTTGATCAAATTAATTTGCAAATGCCCCATCCTCCGGTGTGTGCAAGAGTGAATAACATGGTCGAGGGAATGCATTATCGTGTATATCACAGCAAGGATGTTGAGTATCTCGACATAACCTCGGCTCCTGGTTCACGTACCTACACCCGCGGACTCTTCTTCGTGCTGTGCAAGGCAGTGCATGACATCTATCCCGATGGCAGTGTCATCATCAACACCCCCGTGTCGAACGGCTACTACTGCGAGCTGCGCATAGGGCGCGAGGTAACTGAGGCTGATGTCGATGCACTGCGCAACCGCATGCAGCAGCTCATCGATGCGGCATTGCCCATCAGATACCGCGAAGCACCGACAGAAGAGGTGATAGAGATGTTTAAGAAACTGGGCACACACTCGAAAGTAAAGCTTCTCGAGACACTTGGTAAACTCTACACACCCTACTCCGAGCTCGACGGATACGTGGATTATTTCTACGGCGCAATGCTCACCAACACCTCGCAGATAACACTCTTCGGGTTGGAGAAATACTACGATGGTCTGCTTCTGCGCATCCCCTCGCGCGACAATCCTAACGAGTTGGGCGAGATGACGCGGCAAGATAAGATGTTCGAGGCATTCCGCGAGCGGCAACGCATGCAGGAACTGCTCGGTATAGGCACACTGGGACAATTCAACGAGGCAGTGGCAAACGGATATGCGCGTACTATAATTAATGTGTCGGAAGCACTGCAGGAGAAGAAGATAGCACGCATCGCCGACGACATAGCCTCGCGAAAGGGAGTACGCATGGTGCTCATCGCAGGACCGTCATCGAGCGGAAAGACAACCACATGCAAACGACTGTCGGTGCAACTCGTGACAAATGGCATACGCCCGGTGATGATATCGCTCGACGACTACTTCGTTGACCGTGAGCAGACACCACGCGACGAGAAGGGCGACTACGACTACGAGAGCCTCTACTCGCTCAACCTGCCCCTGCTCAACGAACAGCTCACCGCACTCTTCCGTGGCGAAGAAGTGGAGTTGCCACGATATAATTTCCAGACAGGACAGAGCGAGAAGAGTGGCAAACGGCTGAAACTGGGCGAGCACGACATGCTCGTGGTGGAGGGAATACATGCCCTCAACCCCGAACTCACATCGCAGATACCCGATGAGCAGAAATTCCGTGTGTATGCTTCAGCACTGACAACGCTGCTTCTCGATACCCATAACTACATCCCCACCACCGACAACAGACTCTTGCGCCGCATCATACGCGACTACAAATATCGCGGTTGCTCGGCTGTCGACACCATACGTCGCTGGCCAAGCGTCAGGGCAGGCGAGAACAAATGGATATTCCCATACCAGGAGAATGCCGACGCCATGTTCAACACTGCCATGATCTACGAGCTCGCAGTGATAAAGAAGCAAGCCGAGCCCATACTCGAGGAAGTGCCCGAAAACTGCGTTGAGCACGCCGAGGCATTCCGTCTGCGTAAGTTCCTCAAATACATAGTGCCCATCGACTACGACACTCTGCCACCCACATCACTCCTGCGCGAGTTCCTCGGAGGCTCGTCGTTCGAGTATTAATTTGTTACACCCCGATAACATTAAATTCGCCCCAAGAGTTTTCCTGACTTTTGGGGAGAATTTCTTTTCTATAGTAATTCCCTCACATTGGGGAGAAGAAAACTATCTCGCTATTTTCTTTCCATCGCGGATGTATATGCCGTGAGGGATTTCTTTGTCGTTGGGAAGTTTTCTTCCTTGCAGATCGTAAACGGATTTATCGCTTTTTGGATTTCCCTCTGCCTTTATTTCCTCTATTCCAAGCACAAGACTTCCGCTTTGGTCAAACGTGCACAGACATTCGTCACCAAGATAGCACGATAAAGAAAGAAATTGAAATCTGGTACATTCGATGCAAGTTGGTATCGGTGTTCGCTGTTCCAAGCCTAATCCATGAAATCCTCCTGCACCTTCAACCCATTGCTTTATAGTCCACCAATCCTTGTTAGGGGAGAAATTATAAATGCGTTTACCATCGTTTTCTTCAATTGACGTTAAATTCAATTTCGCTCCATAACCATAGTTTTCATAATCTTCATTAAAAATATCGCCAACATTTAAATTGAAATCATACATGAGAATTTCTTCAGAAAAATCATCAACTTCATATATTTCTGTGTCATACATGTCTGGATAAATAAATCTCATATATACTTTCTTATTATTTTCACGAATGATTCCATATAGAAATGGTGCATTCCAAAAGAAACCATGATCAGCGTCGTGAATTACCTTCTTGTATACAAGATTATCAACTACTGTATCACCTTTTATGGTTAGTGTGGAGTATCCATAATCTTCGTCCCAATGCATTTCTTTACCATCCCACCAAGTTGTTGTGGCCTCAATATAATACTTCCACGATTTCCCTTCCTCGACGAAAGGACGGTAGTTGTCTTGTGCATATATTCCTAACGAAATAAATGACAATAATATAATCAGATTCTTTTTCATATATTTTCTTTTAGTTGATATTGTGCTGTTTTTGTAATTCTCAGCAGCAAAAGTAAAGGATTTTTGTCTCTTTTCCAAATCTTTTTCAAGAAAAAAGTAAACCATTTGTAAACCCTTTTTTACGGGGGGGGGTAAACACTTGATTATCAGGTGTTTGCGATTAGATAGGTTTTTTACTTTTAGAACTTTGAATTATTGCCTTTGGTAGAGAGCCTCTTTAATGCGAATAAAGAGGCCGTTTATTGCCATTAAAGAGCCTTTTTATTGCGATTAAAGTGGCCCTTTAATAAGATGATTCTTTCGCAAAGAAAAAATAAATAATTTATTTTGTTCTGTCCTCGTTTATTCGTATCTTTGTAGGGTGGAATAAAACAGAGAATCATGAAACAGAGCTTTTTACACATTTTTCTCCTTTTGTTACTGAGCATGACTGCTGAAAATGCATCTGCAGGTGATATTGCTGTTAAGAACGAAGATGGTGTGACCATCTATTACAAATCCTACGGTAACGAGCTGATGGTAACTTATCGGGATAATAACTATAACAGTTATTCCGGCAACGTTGTCATCCCCGACAAGTTTGAATACAATGGAACTTGGTATAAGGTGACGACTATCGGTGACAATGCGTTTCTGAATAGTACTGGACTCACCTCGGTCACTATTCCTAACACTGTGTGGCGGCTCGGAAACTATTCGTTTAAAGGTTGCACTGGCCTTACCTCGGTCATTATCCCTAACAGTGTGACGGAAACTGGGATTAGCGTGTTCCAGGACTGCACGAGCCTTGCCTCGCTTACCATCTCAAACAGCTTGGGGACAATAGAATATTCAATGTTTGAGTCGTGCTCGAAACTTGACAACGTCACAATCCCCGAAGGTGTGACAACAATCAGACCACGTGCATTCTTTGGGTGCACATCTCTCACCTCAATCACCATACCACGAAGTGTAACGAGTATCGGAGGAGCCACGTTCCGCTATTGTTCGAGTCTGAAAGCAATAACTATCCCAGGTAGTGTGGAGTGTATAGAGAGTTTAATGTTTGAGGACTGTTCAGGTCTTGAAACGGTTAATCTCGAGGAGGGTTTGAGGGCAATAGAAGGCTATGCGTTTTCTAGATGCTCATCACTTACTACAATTACTATCCCGAGAAGTGTGACGAGTATAAAATTCTATGCGTTTCAGGGGGTGGACTTCTCCACCATCACGTCGTATATCAAAAATCCTTTTGCAATATATGGCAAGACGTCGGGGATGGGCAGTTTCAGCGTGAATACATTCGAGAAGTCAACGCTGTTCGTACTTGCGGGGACATTGGAGAAATATCAATCGACCGAAGGTTGGAAGGATTTCGCAAATATAGAGGAGGTGTCTGATCCCTACGACCTCAACGGCGATGAGAAAGTGTCCACCGCCGACATACAGGTAATTATAAACGAGATGAAGAAGTCTGAGACGGAGCAGAGCCCCGACTATGACCTGAACAACGACGGCAAGGTGTCCACCGCCGATATACAGATAATAATAAACGAGATGAAGTTGTAGAGTGGGTACTTGAGCGTAGAAAGGACTTGTTCTCCACACATTTTTTTCGGAATTGTTTTATATAAAAAAAAGCAGTGTTTTTGCAAAAATGCTTCTTTTTGTTTTGTCCGCTGAACAAATTGAGTTAATTTTGCGTGTCAAAATGAAAACCAAAACAAATCATGTCTCAAAAAGAGCAATTAGAGATTAAGCAGATAGAGCAGGTTGTGGTGCGTTTCTCGGGTGACTCGGGCGACGGCATGCAGCTTGCGGGTAATATATTCTCGGCTGTGTCGGCAGCTGTGGGCAATGGAATCTCGACATTCCCCGACTACCCTGCCGACATACGTGCTCCGCAAGGATCGCTGACAGGTGTGAGCGGATTTCAGGTGCATGTGTCGGAAGGGCAGTCGATGACACCGGGAGATAAGTGTGACGTGCTCGTGGCGATGAATGCCGCGGCGCTGAAGACGCAGTATCGCTTTGCCCGCAAGGGTGCGACGATAATCATCGATACCGACAGCTTCGGTCCTAATGACTTGAGGAAGGCTGAGTTTCAGACCGATGACTATCTCGCTGAGATGGGCATCGACAGCGACAACGTGGTGGCATGCGCTATGACGACGATGGTGAAGGATTGCCTTGCCGACAGCGGAATGGATAACAAGTCGATACTGAAATGCCGCAACATGTTTGCCCTTGGCTTGGTATGCTGGCTATTCAACCGTGAGGTGGAGGGAGTGGAGAATTATCTGCGCGAGAAGTTTGCAAAGAAACCTCAGATTGCTGAAGCAAATATCAAGGTAGTGCGTGCCGGTTACGACTACGGAAACAACACCCATGCTTCGGTGCCTGCCACATACAGGATAGAGACGAAGTCGAAAGTGCCTGGGCGATATATGGATATCACGGGCAATAAAGCCACAGCCTACGGACTCATTGCTGCTGCCGAGAAGGCAGGACTGAGGCTGTATCTGGGTTCATACCCCATCACTCCCGCCACCGACATTTTGCATGAGTTGTCGAAACACAAGTCGCTTGGAGTGACAACGGTGCAGTGTGAGGATGAGATAGCAGGATGTGCCTCGGCAATAGGAGCATCGTTTGCCGGTGCACTGGCTGTGACAAGCACATCGGGTCCGGGTATATGCCTGAAGTCGGAGGCCATGAATTTGGCGGTGATAGATGAGCTGCCGCTCGTTGTCATCGATGTGCAGCGTGGAGGACCATCGACAGGACTGCCCACGAAGAGTGAGCAGACCGACCTACTGCAGGTGCTCTACGGTCGCAACGGTGAGAGTCCGATGCCTGTGATTGCCGCCACAAGTCCTACTGACTGCTTTGACAAGGCATACACGGCAGCGAAGATTGCTCTCGAGCATCTCACCCCTGTGGTGCTTCTCACCGATGCCTTTATCGCTAACGGTTCGGCAGCATGGCGCCTGCCGGATATCGAGAAATTGCCAGCCATTAATCCTCACCGTGTCAGCGAAGACATGAAGGAAGGCTATACCCCTTATAAGCGCGACGAAGAGACATGTGTGAGATACTGGGCTGTGCCTGGTCAGGAGGGTTTCCAGCACATTCTTGGCGGACTGGAGAAGGATGGCGCAACAGGTGCGATAAGTACCGATCCCGACAACCACGACAGTATGGTGCGACTGCGCCAGCGTAAGGTGGAGCTGATTCCTGTTCCCGACCTCGAAGTGCTGGGTGACAAAGACGATGCCGAATTGCTGATTGTGGGGTTTGGTAGCACATACGGACATCTCTACTCGGCAATGGAAGAGTTGCGGAAAGAAGGGCGTAAAGTGGCTATGGCACAGTTCAGCTTCATCAATCCGCTGCCGAAGAATACCGCTGAGGTGCTGCGCAGATATAAGAAGGTGGTGGTTGCTGAGCAGAATCTCGGACAGTTGGCTGCCTATCTGCGAACGAAAGTCAACGATGTCAACCTCATGCAATACAACGAGGTGAAAGGTCAACCGTTCACTACCGCGAGTCTCGCAGATGCTTTCCGTGCGCTGTTGGATGAATAATCCTCGACCACAGATTTCGCTGATTTATCAGATTCTGAATCTTTACGGTAGATAGAAAAGAGATTTCACAGATTCTATACCGAGATGGAAGAATTTAAGTATAAAGAAGAGACGCATAAGATTATTGGTGCTGCAATGGCAGTGCATCGGTATTTCGGTTCAGGATTTACTGAAAAGGTCTATCAAGACGCACTTGAAGTGGAGTTCCGCCAATGCGATATATCATACTTGCGTGAGCATCCTGTATTCGCTGAGTACAAAGGAGAGAGGTTAAGTACGGAGTTTATACCCGATTTCATCTGCTACGATAAGATAATCGTTGAGCTGAAGGCAGTGCAAGAACTCACAGATGTACATCGCTCGCAAGCATTGAACTATGCGAAAGTAGGTGGATATGAACTGGCATTGTTGATAAATTTCGGTCAGCCATCGTTGCAGTTCGAGCGCTTTATCGTGAGCCGTAGAACATGACTTGTAACGGCTACAGATTGAGCAGATAAAACATGTTAATCACTTTGGAGACTTGTAATCTTTGGTGAGAGTATGCATGTAGAGCCGAATCTGTGTAATAAGAATTGTCATTGAAGTAGAAATTTAACATCTGCTGAATCGGCGTAATCTGTGGTAAGGAATCACGCGAGAGCCGAATCTGTGTAATAAGAATTGTCATTGAAGTAGAAATTTAACATCTGCTGAATCGGCGTAATCAGTGGTCAGGAATCACGCACAGAGGTGAAACTTAGGTGAGATATTGTTGAAATAAATAGTTATATAAATATATGGAAAATACTAATCAGTGGGAGCTTTCTTCCTTCAAGAAAGGCCAGCCGCGTTGGTGTCCTGGTTGTGGCGATCATTTCTTCCTCGCCTCTTTGCACAAGGCGATGGCAGAGATAGGTGTGGCACCTCACATGACAGCTGTGATATCAGGCATCGGCTGTTCTTCGCGATTGCCATATTATGTCAATACGTATGCCATGCAGACGATACATGGTCGCGCCGCTGCTATTGCCACAGGTGTGAAAGTGACCAATCCCGAACTGACGGTATGGCAGGTATCAGGCGACGGTGACGGTCTTGCTATTGGTGGAAACCATTTCATTCATGCGATGAGAAGAAATATCGACTTGAATATGATTCTGCTTAACAACCGTATCTATGGATTGACAAAAGGGCAGTATAGTCCTACCTCACCGCGTGGATTCGTATCGAAGTCGAGCCCTTACGGCACTGTGGAAGATCCATTCCGCCCTGCAGAGTTGTGCTTCGGGGCGCGTGGTAACTTCTTCGCACGCACCGTGGCAAATGATGGTCAGCATACCGTCAGGATGCTCCACGCCGCACATGAGCATAAGGGTGCATCGGTGGTGGAGGTGTTGCAGAACTGCGTCATCTTTAATAACGGAGCCTACGACCCCGTCTATACCAAAGATGGAAGGAAGAAAAATGCCATTTATGTGGAGCACGGGCAACCATTAGTGTTCGGAGAGAACAATGAATACGGCTTGGTGCAGGAAGGCTTCGGACTCAAGGTGGCGAAGATAGGCGAGAATGGAGTGACTATCGACGACATACTCGTGCATGATGCCCATTGTGTTGACGACACTTTGCAGTTGAAACTCGCTATGATGTCGAACGAGGAAGGATTCCCCATAGCGCTCGGAGTGATTCGCGATGTAAAAGCCCCAACCTACGATGAAGCTGTGAATGCGCAGATAGAGGAGGTAAAAGCAATGAAGAAGTATCACAACTTTGCCGAACTGCTCGAGACAAACGACATCTGGGAAGTGAAATAAAGTAAGACAGACTTGATATAATAACGGCGGAGCAATGTTCAATGAGAATGTTGCTCCGCCGTTGTTTTTGCTTTATTTCTGAAAAAACGGTTACAGCTTTTCGCCGTAGCACAGATCGCCTGCATCGCCAAATCCAGGCACAATATATTTATGCTCGTTCATTCCAGGATCGATGGCAGCGCACCAGATGGTGGCATTCTCATCGGGTAGTGCCTGTCGCACTACTTCGAGCCCCTCGGGAGTGGCAATGACGCAGGCAATGTGTATTGCTTTTGGCTTGCCTGTCTTGGCTAGAGCCTCGTAGCTGGCAGCCATGCTTCCACCGGTGGCAAGCATCGGATCGGCAATAATGAGAGTCTTTCCCTCTATGCTCGGCGATGCCATGTATTCGGTATGTACACCCACTTCGGTGTGTTCACGGTTGGTGTACATGCGGAAAGCACTCACGAAGGCATTCTCGGCATGGTCGAACACATGCAGGAATCCCTCGTGGAAAGGCAGTCCGGCGCGCAATACAGTGCCAATGATAACCTTATCTTCGGGCAGAGGGATGTCGAGTTCGCCAAGCGGAGTGACCACCTTGCGAGGCTTATAACTGAGGGTACGGCTTATCTCGTAGGCCATCACCTCGCCGATTCTACGAATGTTGTTACGAAAGAGGGTGCGGTTCTGCTGATAGTCAGCGTCGCGTATCTCTGCGAGAAACGAGTTGAGAACCGAGTTTTCGGTACTTAGATTTACAATTTCCATAATGCAAAAGATTATTTTGCCACAAAAGTATATAAAAAGTTCATTTTTTGCAAAGTCTATTTGACAAAAAAGAAAAAGAGAGTGAAATTTTTAAATACTTTAACCGAAAAAAGCCCCAAGATAGGATTTTTTGATAACTCAAATTTCGCTATTTCCCTTAAAATCATTAATTTTGCGCCCGATTACGAGCTAATGGTGGCTCAAGTGGTTTAGAATACTAACAAATTAAACGATAAATAAAAACTATGGCAAATTTAGATTTGACAAAGTATGGAATCAACGGTGTTACCGAGATTCTCTACAACCCATCTTACGAAGTGTTGTTCAACGAAGAGACAAAACCAGGTCTTGAAGGTTTCGACGTAGGTCAGGAGACCGAGCTTGGTGCCATCAACGTGATGACTGGCGTCTACACAGGCCGTTCGCCTAAAGACAAGTACATCGTGATGGACGCAAAGTCGAAGGACACCGTATGGTGGAACACACCCGAGTATCCTAACGACAACCACCCCCTCTCTGAGGAGAACTGGGCAGTACTGAAAGACCTTGCACTGAAGCAGCTTTCTGGCAAGCGCCTCTTTGTCGTCGACGGATTCTGCGGTGCCAACAAAGACACACGCATGAAGGTGCGCTTCATCATGGAAGTGGCTTGGCAGGCTCACTTCGTGACAAATATGTTCATCCGTCCTCAGAACCAGGAAGAGTTCGATCAGGAGCCAGACTTCATCGTATACTGCGCCGCAAAGGCAAAGGTTGACAACTATCAGGAGCTCGGTCTTCGTTCGGAGACAGCTGTTGCATTCAACGTTTCTACCAAGGAGCAGGTGATCCTGAACACATGGTACGGCGGTGAGATGAAGAAGGGTATGTTCTCGATGATGAACTACTACCTCCCACTGCAGGGTATCGCCAGCATGCACTGCTCGGCCAACACCGACATGCAGGGTGAGAATACAGCCATCTTCTTCGGACTCTCTGGAACAGGTAAGACCACATTGTCTACCGATCCTAAGCGTAAGCTGATCGGCGACGACGAGCACGGATGGGACGACAACGGCGTGTTCAACCTCGAAGGCGGATGCTATGCAAAGGTCATCAACCTCGACAAAGAGAGCGAGCCCGACATCTACAACGCTATCCACCGCGATGCACTTCTCGAGAACGTAACAGTTGACGAGGAAGGTAAGATTGACTTTGCAGACAAGAGCGTCACAGAGAATACCCGCGTAAGCTATCCTATCTATCACATCAAGAACATCGTTCGCCCAATCAGCCACGCTCCAGCAGCTAAGCAGGTTATCTTCCTCAGTGCCGACGCATTCGGTGTGCTGCCTCCAGTATCAATCCTCGATGCAGAGCAGACAAAGTATTACTTCCTGAGCGGATTCACAGCTAAGCTCGCCGGCACAGAGCGCGGTATCACCGAGCCAACACCGACATTCTCGGCTTGCTTCGGACAGGCATTCCTCGAGCTGCACCCAACAAAGTATGCTGAGGAACTCGTAAAGAAGATGGAAAAGAGCGGAGCAAAGGCTTATCTGGTTAACACAGGTTGGAACGGAACAGGCAAACGCATCTCTATCCGCGACACTCGCGGCATCATCGATGCTATCCTGAACCACTCTATCGACGAGGCTCCAACCAAGAAGATTCCTTATTTCAACTTCACCGTGCCTACACAGCTCGAAGGCGTTGACCCAGCTATCCTGGATCCTCGCGACACTTATGCTGAGGCAGCACAGTGGGAAGAGAAGGCTAAGGACCTGGCTGCACGCTTCATCAAGAACTTCAAGAAGTATGAAGACAACGAGGCTGGTAAGGCTCTCGTAGCAGCTGGACCACAGCTCTAATTCTTCAAAAGCCAAAAGAAAGGACTGTCTGCGGGCAGTCCTTTTTTTGTTGCCTCAA
>CACZRN010000126.1 GCA_902783625.1 uncultured Prevotellaceae bacterium | reverse complement strand
CCGAAAAATGAGCGTTTTTATGTAGAAAGCGTATAAATAAGACGTTTTTAGTTATAGGTTTTCAGTTTTTAGTTATAAGTTTTCGGGAAACGCCGATGGATAGGCCATCAAATTGTAAATAACCTCCAAAAATTACCGAAAATATAGTCAAAAATTATTTTATCAACGGGACTGGACGGAATAAGTGGATTGTTACTTCCTTCCCCCTTGGGGGAGGTTAGGTGGGGCCTTGTAGGGACGGGCTTCATGCCCGTCAGCTAATCGCGGCAAAAATATAACAAGATGTATGTTTGCTGATGGGCATAAAGCCCATCCCTACTAATTAATGGAAAATGGAAGATGTAATAAATAGTCGGCAGATGGTCGGCAATGGTCGGAGGGCATCCCTTCCGGAAAAATGTTAGTCACATATATAAGAAAAGCGGAGCAGGGGTTACCTGCTCCGCCGTGTATTGACAATGGAAAAGCACCAAGGGGCTGTTCCAATTAGCGTTGTGCTACATCTTACCGATGATGCCCTTCTCGGTGGTTTCGAGGAAACGGATGATGTTGTCGATCTCGGGGCTTGGGGGCACCTGGGCGCGTATCTGGTTGATGGCGTCGAAGGTGCTTGTCTGCCCGAGGAACACGAGGCGGTAGGCGTTGGCGATGTGCTTCTGTATCTTGTCGCTGATGCCGTAGGCGGTCATCATGGTGTTGTTAGGACCGTTGTAGCCCACCGGCTTTCCACCTGCGACGATGTACGGGGGCACGTCTTTCGAGAAGGTGGTGCCTGCCTGTATCATCGAGCCTTCGCCCACGCGTGTGCCGGCATTCTCGATGACCGACGATGAGAATATCACTCCGTTGCCTATCTCGCAATCGCCGGCAATCTTAGAGCCGTAGCCCAGCACGCAGTTGTCGCCCACCTTGGTGTCGTGGCTGATGTAAGCTCCCTCCATGAGGAAGTTGCCGTTGCCGATGACGGTGGCGCAACCGCTATGTGTGGCGCGGTTGATGACCACATTCTCGCGGATGACATTGTTGTCGCCGATGATGAGCTCCGACTTCTCACCGCGGAAGTTGAAGTCTTGAGGCAATGCCCCGATGACGGCTCCCTGGTGAATCTTGTTGCCTCGGCCCATGCGTGTGCCGCTGAGGATGGAGACGAAGGGGAAGATGACGCATCCGTCGCCGATGACGACGTCGTCTTCAATATATACAAAGGGGAATATCTTGCAATTGTCGCCTATCTTCGCCTTGGGCGAGATTTCGGCTCTTGGACTTATTTCGCTTGCCATAATAGTTATGTTGAAATGTTAACTCCTAAAGCTAATTATTATGCATTATGCATTATTCATTATTAATTATGCATTACTTCGCCCCTCCTCCGAGTGCCTGATAGAGGTTCACCACGGCTTGCATCTTGTTGAAGTCGTCGGTCACCTTCGATATCTCGGCGTTGAGCAGATTTGATTGTGCGGTAATCACCTCGAGGTAGGATGTGTTGGCCGATGAAGCCATCATCGTGCGGGTGTCCTCGACGTTCTTCTTGAGCACCTCTACGCGCTTAGCATCGAACTCTGCCTTCTCGGCGGCGGAATTGTATTGCACGAGTGCGTTCGACACCTCGTTACCTGCCTGGAGGATGGTGTTCTGCCATGTGTTGTAGGCCTGCTCGTATTGCATCTTCGCCACCTTGAGCCCTGCCACTATCTGCCCATGTTGGAAGATGGGTTGCACGAGGCTTCCCACGGCTGAGAGGAGCAACTTGCCCGGGTTGACGAGGCCGTTCTGATTGGTGAACGCCCCTGCGCCGGTGATTGTTATCTGCGGATAGAAGCGCGAGCGTGCCTGATTGACATCGTAGAAGCATTGTGCCAACGAGAGCTCAGCGGCGTGAACGTCGGCGCGGTTGTTGAGCAATTGGATGCCCACGCCCGTGGCGAGGTTCTCAGGGAGATATTGTCCGTCGAATGTGCCGCGTGCGATGGTGTGCGCGGGTTGTCCGAGCAAGAGCGAGAGCTGGTTCTCCATCTCACGCACCTGACGCAACAGGTCGACGCGCTGAGCCTGAACCGAATAGTATGCGGCCTCAGAGCTCTGAACGGCCGTTGAGCGATAGCCGACGCGTGTCTCCTTCATCACCTGCATCTTCTCCCATGTCTCTTTCGTGAGGCTCTCCATCTCGCTGATTATCTCCACCTGGCGGTCGAGCATCAGAAGCGTGTAGTAGAGGTTTGCCACGCCCGAGATGAGGTTTGTTTGTACAACGGTCTGATAGTCTTTCGTGGCCAATAGCTGCATCTGAGTGGCGCGCTTGGCATTGAGAAGATTACCGAACAGATCGACGTTCCACGACGCTGAGATGGGCAACTGATAGCTCTTTGTGGTGACGGCGGGGTCGCTCTCGAAACGCGCTATCGTACCTTGCGGAGTGAAAGCCATCGAGGGCAGGAACGCCAGACGTGCCACCTTGAGGGCCTCCTCGACCATCTTCACGTTGAGGGCGGCGTTGAGCATGTTGGCATTATTGTCGAGAGCCGTCTGGATGAGCGTTTGCAACTGCGGATCGGTGAACACCGAGCGCCAAGGCATGTTGCCGAACGACGTGGTGTCGCTGACGGCCAAGGTGTCGGTGAGCGAGACGGGGTCGCGATAGAGGCCCTGAGTGTTCACGTCGGGGCGCTCATATTTCCCATAGAGGCTCTTGCAACCCGTCAGGACACTGACGAGGGCAAGACTTATAACTACGAATTTTATCTTTTTCATATCATTTCCTTTCTTCTTACTCTTCAACAACGTAATCCTCGGGCACCACGCCATGAGCGTACTGCTCAAGCTCGGCGGCGGCCTCTGAGTCGGTCTCGTCCTCGAACTTCATCGGACGGAACTTCTCCTGAAGCGACTGGAATATCACGAACAATGCTGGTACGACAACAATCTGACAAATCGTACCTATGAACATACCACCCACGGCGGCGGCTCCCAGAGTCTGGTTACCGTTCTTTCCCACACCCGAAGCGAACATCATCGGGAGCAGACCGACAACCATTGCCAACGATGTCATAAGGATAGGACGCAAACGGGCGGCGGCACCGAGCACGGCCGACCACGAGATGCCCATACCAAGCTCACGACGCTCAAGAGCGAACTGAACGATAAGAATGGCGTTCTTGGCCAACAATCCGATAAGCATGATGAGCGATATCTGCATGTAGATGTCGTTGGAGTGACCGAACATGCGTGTGAACAAGAATGCTCCCGCCAATCCAAACGGCACCGAGAGCACCACGGCCAACGGAAGGATGTACGACTCATACTGAGCCGAAAGAATCAGGTAGATGAATACGAAGCAGAGCACGAAGATGAGCGCCGTTGAGTTGCTCGAAGCCGCCTCTGAACGTGTCAGACCTGAATAGTCGTAAGTATATCCCGTAGGAAGGTAATCGGCTGCTACCTCTTGCACCGCCTTAATAGCCTCACCAGTAGAATATCCCTCGGCAACGGTTGCCGTCACGGTGATCGATGTGAAGAGGTTGAAGCGGCTGATGTTGGTAGGACCATATACTCGCTCGAGAGTGCAGAACTCCTTAATCGGAGTCATACCGTTCGGTGTGCGCACATATACGCTATTGAGCGACTCGGGAGTCATTCGCGTAGAAGGATCGCCCTGAACCATCACGCGGAAGAGCTTACCATAGGCGTTGAAGTTCGAGGCATAGAGTCCGCCATAATATCCCTGTAGGGTGTAGAGCACCACCTGCGGAGAGATGCTTGCCTGCTTACACTTGGCCACATCCACATGTATCATATACTGAGGATAGTTCGGGTTGTAAGAGGTCATAGCCTGTTGTATCTCAGGACGCTTGTTAAGCTCGGCAAGGTAATCTTTCGTCACCTGGAAGAACTTATCGAGCGAACCACCTGTGCGGTCTTGCATCACGAGCGACACACCGCTGTTGGCGGAGAAGCCAGGAATCATTGGTGGTGCGAAGGCCAATATCTGAGCATCCTTGATGTGAGCCGTCTTCAGATAAATCTGTGCAAGCACACCATTCGCATCTAACGGATTGAGGAAGAAGCGATAAATGCCATCGCCATTCCATAGTCCTGACAACTTCCACCAGAATCCCTTCTGACGCTCACTGAACGGCTTCAACTTGATGATGAACGTTGCCTGGTCGGAACCGGCACCAGCTATGAAGTTGTAACCTTGTATCTGCTCGCGGCTGAGGATAGCGGGGTCAGCCGCAAGGATCGAGTCAACCTGATTGATAACCTTCGTGGTGCGAGCCACCGACGTGGCAGGGGGCATCGAGATTGTACAGAAGAGAGTACCCGTATCCTCATCAGGAACAAGACCTGTCTTTGTCGTCAGCATCGTACCGGCGAGCAACGCTATACCTATAATCACCGCAATGCCGATGACGATAGGCTTGCGCACCATCTTCTCCACTTGTGTCTTATACTTGCCGAGAATCTTCTCGTAGGCGGTGTTGAACGATGTGTGGAAACGCTCCACACGCGACATCTTCACCTCCTCGCCGTTCTCGTTCTTTGGCTTAAGGAATATCGCACAAAGTGCCGGAGAGAGAGTAAGGGCGTTCAATGCCGAGATGAATATCGACACGGCCATCGTCACACCAAACTCGCGATAGAATGTTCCGCTCGTGCCTCCGATGAACGACACGGGGATGAACACCGACGCCATCACAAGCGTGATGGAGATGATTGCTCCCGAGATCTCGTTCATTGCATCAATCGACGCCGTCAGCGACGACTTATATCCTTGGTCGAGCTTAGCATGCACGGCCTCGACAACCACAATGGCGTCGTCGACCACAATGGCAATAGCCAGCAGAAGGGCCGAAAGCGTCAAGAGGTTGATGGAGAATCCGAACACCTTCAGGAAGAAGAATGTACCTATCAGCGACACCGGCACCGCAATGAGCGGGATAAGTGTCGAGCGGAAGTCCTGAAGGAAGATGTACACCACGAGGAACACAAGCACAAGTGTCATCAGAAGGGTGAACACCACTTCCTCAATCGACGCATAGAGGAACTCAGTGACGTCGTAGTTGATCTTATAAAGCATTCCCGGCGGGAAGAGCTTTGCCTGCTCCTCAAGTTCTTTCTTCACCTTCACGGCAATATCGTTGGCGTTAGAACCGGCAATCTGCTGAACCATACCCATCACCGAAGGGATGTTGTTGTTCTTCATCGAAACCGAGTATTGCAATCCGCCAAGCTCAATATCAGCCACATCCTTCAGTTTGAGGGTATTGCCTTCAACATCGCTCGAGATGATGATATTGCCAAACTCTTCCTCAGTCTTCAAGCGTCCAGTGTAGCGCATAGCGTACTCATAAGCAACGTTAGAACGCTCTCCAAACGTACCTGGAGCGGCTTCTATGTTCTGCTCAGCAAGCACACCGGTGATGTCGGTTGGCATAAGACCATGCTGCTTCATCACCTCGGGCTTGAGCCAAATACGCATAGAATAGCTCTTCACACCAGGGCTCTGCACGTCGCCCACACCTTGTATACGCTTGATGGCGGGGATGATATTAATATTACTGTAGTTGGTGAGGAACTCATCGTCGTATCGCCCGTCACTGGTGAGGGTGAACATCATCACCTGCGACGTCTGACGCTTCATCACCGTCACACCAATCTGATTTACTTCTGCGGGAAGCAACGCTTGTGCCTGCGACACACGGTTCTGAACGTTCACCGCACACATGTCGGGGTTCATTCCCTGACGGAAGAGTATCTGAAGCGAAGCCGAACCGGTAGAAGCCGACGATGATATGTAGTCCATGCCTTCCACACCGTTGATGCTCTCCTCGAGTGGAACAAGCACAGAGTTCTTAACAGTCTCGGCATCGGCACCAGGATAGCTTGTGAACACCACCACCGTCGGGGGGGCAATGTCTGGATACTGCTCAATAGGCAGCGTTGCCAATCCGATGAAACCCAGCAGCACGATGACAATAGAAATCACCGTGGAGAGAACCGGGCGTTTTATAAATGTTGTAAAAGTCATATTTTAAGAAATTATGTAGTAAGGAGATGTGGAGTAAACGGGAAAATCTTCACACGACACACCTTTTTCTCCCTTTATTGCTTTTCCTATTTTTTCATTGCATTGACGATGTCACCAGCCGACATGGCCTTGGCCTGCTCGGTTATCTTCTGCTGGTAGCGGGCGGGGGTGATAGGCTTTATCTCCATTCCGTCGGTAAGCTTTGTAATGCCATTCGTCACATAGCGGTCGCCCACATTGAGGCCTTCTGTCACAACATAGTTGTTGCCATCGTTTTGTGGTGCAACCTTTATCTCGGTGTACTTCACCTTGCTGTCCTTCCCCACCGTGTACATGAACTTCTTGTCTTGTATCTCCATCACGCACGATTGTGGCACCACAATAGAAGCGACATTGTCGTGAGGAACGATTATTGAACCAGAGCCGCCGCTCTTCAGCAGACGCTCTGGGTTCTGGAACACTGCAATAAGTTGTGCGGAACCAGTGGCAGGGTCAAGCACTCCACTCATCTTCGTCACCTTGCCCGGATGATTATACGTAGTACCATCTGCCAGTTGGAGGGTAACTGTCGGCATCGAAGCAATAGCTGCCTGAGCGGTGCCTGATGTCTTTGCCATGTCAAGGATGTCCTTCTCGGTCATCGAGAAATAAACCTCCATCGATGAGTTGTCAGATACGGTTGTGAGTGCAGGCGTACTTCCTGAACTTACCATCGATCCCACCTTATAGGGGAGCGAGCCGATTAAGCCTGCCACCGGACTCTTCACGTAGCAGAAGCTCAATGTCTCGCGGGCGGAAGCAAGGGCTGCCTCGGCCTGTGCCACTGATGCGCTGGCCGTCTCATAAGAGTTTCTGGCTGCTGACAACTCATAGTCGCCGATGATATTCTGCTCAAACAGTTTCTGATTGTTCTCGTATGTCAGCTTGGCGGTATTCAATTGTGCCTTTGCAGTATTCACCGCAGCCTGTGACTGACGCACTGCTGCCTGATAGGTGGCATTGTCGATGACAAACAACAACTGACCGGCTTTCACTGCCTGGCCTTCTCTGACATTGATTCGTGTGATGAATCCAGCAACTTTCGGACGAATCTCCACATCCTGCACACCCTTGATTGTAGCAGGATAACTGCTTTGCGACGACGATGCCGTGGTTTCAACACTCACAACAGGATATTCATCGTCGCCAAAATTTGGCATACCTCCACGCTTGCCGCCACATGCGACAACCAACGCTGCCATACTCGCAATTAAAAAGTAATTCTTAATCTTCATACGTTATTTAAAATTTAATTTATTATCAAAAAAACAACTTCGATAACCGCAAAAACAAAGAGGAAAGTCGAATATAAGTTCGGAAAACTTTTTCCTCTGTTTGAGTTTTGCGGTGCAAAGTTACTCATATTTTATCAAGTGATTGCACATTATATAAAAATATTAAAGAGAATTAACAAAAACAAGCGCAAATGAAAGCGATTCTAATGAAAATCCTTTGCATTATGCGCTGTTTGCCTTATCAATTATTATTATTGTTTTCTGCGGGCGTCAACCCCATCTCTTTTGCCTTTTCATAGAGCAGAGCCATGAGTGGCTCACGCTCGTTTGCCACACGATTGTCGAGCACGGCGTCTTTTAGGAATTTCTTCAGCTCGCCCACCTCGCGACCGGGCTTCAGTGCAAACAACTGCATAATCTCGTTGCCATCGATAACAGGCTGAAGGAGTCGCTTATAGTCTTTTTCCTTCAAATCGGCTATCTTCCTTCGTACAAGCTTGAAATTCTCAAGGAAACGCGATTTCTTCACATGGTTCTTACTTGTAATGTCAGCCTCGCAGAGCATCATCAGGTCATCGATATCATCACCTGCGTCGTTCAGCAGACGGCGCACAGCTGAGTCGGTCACCTCGTCGTCGGCAATAGCAATGGGACGCATGTGCAGGTCGACGAGCTTTGCCACGTATTTCATCTTCATATCGAGCGGCTGTTTAAGCCTTCTGAAGATGTCGGGCACCATCTTCGCACCTACGAAGTTATGGTTATGGAAAGTCCACCCCACGTTGTTATCCCACCGCTTTGTGCGTGCCTTGCCGATGTCGTGGAGCAACGACGCCCAACGCAACCACAATGTGTCTTCAGCACTCATACCTGCATCGAGGCTGGTGCGCACCACATTGTCGAGCACCTCGAGGATGTGGTAGAAATTATTCTTATGGGCCTTACCGCCGCGGTTCTCAACAATATCGAGCGCCGATAGTTCAGGCAAAATAATCTGAAGCAGCCCCGCGCGTTGCAAATCGACGAATCCCCGGCTCGGGCAACGAGTCATCATTATCTTGTTCAGCTCCACCGATATGCGCTCGCCACTCACTATCTTTATCCTTTCGGCATTGCGCTCGAGGGCCTCGAAAGTCTCGTCGTCGATGTAGAAGCACAGCTGCGTGGCAAAGCGAATGCATCGGAGCATGCGCAGAGGGTCGTCAGAGAAAGTGATGTCGGGGTCGAGCGGAGTGCGTATAATGCCGTCCTCGAGGTCGTAAAGTCCGTCAAAGGGGTCTACAAGCTCGCCAAACCTCTCGGCATTAAGACACACGGCGAGTGCGTTGATAGTGAAGTCGCGGCGGTTCTGGTCGTCCTCAAGCGTACCATTCTCCACCACCGGCTTGCGCGAGTTGCGGTCGTAGCTCTCCTT
>CACZRN010000125.1 GCA_902783625.1 uncultured Prevotellaceae bacterium | reverse complement strand
CGAATATGGAAAGATGAGAGCAGAGCGAGGACATGTGGAACCCTACGGAGTGAGGTTCTGGTCGTTGGGCAACGAAATGGGATATGGACACATGGAAGGACCTAAAGGACCTGAGGGTTATGCAAGATTGGCTGAAAAACATGCTGATGAGATGCTGAAAGTAAGTCCATATATCGAGTTTGTGTCGTCAGGTCCCTACCCTAACGACAACTGGGCGACGCATTCGGCAGCAAGACTATCCGACAAGGTAAAGAATATCTCGCTCCACACATATAACGGTCCGGCGACATGGAGTGGCGCAAATCTGCATTACACAACCCCACAAGGCGTCAAAGCGACATATGAGAGTGTGGTGAAATCAGCCGATGATGTGGCGAAAATAGCAGATAGAATGCGACACTCACTCGATGCTACCGAGAAGAAACTGAATATCTCGTTCGACGAATGGAACCAATGGTATGCATGGTACCGGCCTTCGTGCGTAGCGGAAGGCATTTACACTGCAAGGGTGATGCATTTCTTCATCAACCAAAGCAACGCTCTCGGCATTCCTTTCGTGTGCTATTTCCAACCAGTTGGCGAAGGGGCTATATTGATTGACAATGAGAAGAGTTGGCTCTCGGCAAATGGGCAGATGTTTAAATTGATGAAAGTACATCAGGATGGGAAACTCTGTAAAGTGACTGAGAACAACGACAATGCTGTGGCTGCGACAATGAAAGACGGTGTGCTGACAATCACCCTTATCAATGCAGGATACGACACTGAAAGGGCATTCGATTTCCCGATAAAAGGAAAACTGATTGAGGGGAAGTTGTTCACGTCGGATGATGTAACACCATTCAGTTATTTCAACGAAACCGACTTAAATGTCACCGCGGTGAAGAAACATATGAAAGCGACGCTGCCACCCCACAGCGTGGGAATGATGAGAATTAAGTTAAAATGATAAATAAAAACAGAAAGAGATAATGAAAAAGATTGTATTATCGCTGATGTTTGTGATGGTTGCAACAAACATCTTTGCCGAAGAATGGAAGCCTACATCATGGCCGGTTATGAAGCATTACGACTCGGCTCATCTCTACCAGATTGCCTTGCCCCTCGGCGGTATCGGTACAGGACAGGTGTCGCTGGGTGGAAGAGGCGAACTGCGCGACTGGGAGATAATGAACATACCCGCAAAGGGTTTCAACACTGTGTATGAGGGTAGCAGCAATGCACCGTTTTTTGCTATCTACGTGAAGCCAGAAGGCGGCAAGTCGTCGACCACACTGCTTGAAGGACCACTCTATGACCAAGAGTTGCTTGGCGGTGGCGGCGGTGAGGCAGTGAATCATCACGGCATGCCACGCTTCGAAAGTGCATCGTTCGATGCTGCATACCCTTTTGGGCAGGTTAACTTGTCGGACAAGACAATCCCGGTGAAGGTGCGCATAAAGGGATTCAACCCTCTTATCCCCTGCAACACCGACGACAGCAGTCTGCCTGTGGCTGTATTGGCCTACGAGGTCACCAACACCACCGGCATGCCCATGGAGGTTTCGGTTTGCGGCACAATGCGCAACTTCATAGGTCGTGACGGACATAACGGAATGGCAGGAGCAAAGAAAAACCAGAATATATTTAGAGAAAGCAACGGCATTCAGGGTATATATTTCTATTCCGAAGGTGTTGAGAAAGACAATCCTGCTTGGGGAACGATGGCTCTGACCACCAACGGCAGGGGCGAGATAAGCTACCGCACCTGCTCGAAAATGAATCATTGGCAGAATGCCATTCTCAACTTCTGGGACGATTTCAGCGACGACGGCGTCATGGTGGAAAAGAAACAACCACTGGAAGACGACCCTATGGCATCGCTGGCAGTGAAGAAGCATATCGCTCCAAATGCCACAGAGACATTTGTCTTCTATCTCACATGGAATTTCCCCAACCGCAAAGCATGGTCGCAGACAGTGGTGGGTAATTACTACAGCACTCTCTACAACGACGCCTGGGATGCCGCAGAGAAGATTCTGCCTCGAATTCCACAACTCGAAACCAACACGTTGCAGTTTGTAAACTCGTTTATGAGCTCTACCCTGCCCGATGTGGTGAAAGAAGCTGCGTTGTTCAACCTCTCCACATTGCGCTCGCAGACAGTGTTCCGCATCCCAAGCGGTCACATGATGGGTTGGGAAGGTGTATGGAATCATGCTGGTTCGTGCAAGGGTTCATGCACTCATGTCTGGAATTACGAGGTTGCCACGCCATTTCTTTTCGGTGACTTGGCAAGGACAATGCGCGATGTGGAATTCAACTATGCCACAAGAGAGAACGGCTACATGAGTTTCCGCGCCAACCTGCCTCTCTCAGAAGCATCAACTTACGACAATGTTGCTGCCGACGGTCAGATGGGATGCATTATGAAGATGTATCGCGAATGGCAGTTGTCTGGCGACAACAAATTCCTAAGCGACAACTGGGCACAAGTGAAGAAAGTGCTCTCGTTCGCATGGACTGAAAAAGGATGGGATGGTAACCAAGACGGTGTGATGGAAGGTAGTCAGCACAACACGATGGATGTGAACTACTTCGGACCCAACCCCCAGATGGGCTTCTGGTATATGGGAGCCCTCAGAGCGGCAGAGGAGATGGCTATAGCCATGAAGGACAAGCCATTTGCAAAGAAATGCCGCACCCTCTTCGAGAAAGGAAGCAAGTGGATGGATGCCAATCTCTTCAACGGCGAATACTACGAGCATAAGATTACCGATCCTGAGACTTTCGAATATCTCGACATGGACAACCCTGACGTGAAGATTCCTGACTTCCAACTCGGAAAGGGATGTCTTGTAGATCAGCTCGTCGGACAATACATGGCTCATATCTGCGGGCTGGGTTACCTCGGCGACAAGAACCACATTAAGACTACACTGCAGAGCATAATGAAGTATAACTATCTGCCCGACTTCGGTCGTCATTTCAACAATATGCGCACTTTCGTCTATGCCAAGGAGGCGGGACTCGTAATGGGCTCGTGGCCAAAAGGGCGGCTCGAAGTGCCATTCCCCTATTTCAACGAGGCTATGACAGGATTTGAGTATTGTGCCGCAGTGGGCATGATGTACGAAGGCCTCACCTCCGACGGATTGAAATGCTTCAAGGCAGTGCGCGACAGGTTTAACGGTTCAAAGCGTAATCCTTTCAACGAGCCTGAGTGCGGACATCACTATGCACGCGCTATGGCAAGCTGGGCAGCTGTTATCGCATTAAGCGACTTCCATTATTCGGGAGTCAACCACACCATGTCGTTCACATCTGCACCAGGCAACTATTTCTGGAGCAACGGCTATGCATGGGGCACATGCCAAATAGAAAGTGGAAAAGTAAGCCTCAACGTTATACACGGTAAGCTATATCTCGACAAACTCACTATCGGCGACAAGACGCTGAAAGTGAAAAAGACCATCGAAAACGAAACATTCACAACAAATATCTAATAGATTATGAAAAAGATAATCAGCCACTGTTTACTCATCGCATGCCTTATCATCACTGCATGCACAAATCAGACAACCATAAAAACAGACAAAAATAACATGCAAGACTGGAAAACAACATTAGAAGAAAAACTCCCACTCTTGGGACATCGCAACTGGATAGTAATCACCGACATGGCCTACCCTCTGCAGTCGAATCCAGGCATCACCACCTTAATGGCTGACGAGAGTTACCACCAGGTGGTTGCCAAGGTAAACGAGATGATCGGCAATGCCCCGCACGTGTTTGCCCACATCTATCAAGACAGTGAGCAGCAGCGCCTGTCGGAGCAACTCGCTCCGGGATGGGACAAATACAAAGAGCAGCTCGACAAGGCTCTCACTCCCAGCGACGTAACACTCATTCCTCACGAGGATCTCATCCGCAAACTCGACGAGGCAGCAAAGCTCTATCAGGTGGTAATCATCAAGACCGACATGACAATACCTTACACAACCACCTTCTTCGAGCTCGACTGTAAGTATTGGGATGCCGACCGAGAGGCTGCAATCAGGAAATAAGCAATACTATTTCTACAAAAAAAATCCCTGGCAATACGTTGTCAGGGATTTTTTCATATTATATGCGTGTACCTTATATTATTTAACGCGAGTGAGCGTAAATTTTGTTTTCGCATCCAACTTACCATAGAGATACTTCCCGTCGCTGCTTATGCGCAGTGTATCTCTTTCTTTTCCTTCATCTACAAAAATCATATCACCTTTTACCACATATTTCGCCTTCTCCGACTTCGGTGCCATTGCGAGCGCCGCCTTCATTGCCTTACGCTTCAGCCAACTGACCCCAGCAGCCTTCAACGCCTCGTCGCTTATCTTCATACTCATGCGCATCACCATCTCAGTGGCGCTTTTGAATTCTACACCGACGCTGGTCGACATACCCTTCTTCATAGCCTCCATCATCTTACGGGCCTCAATAATTTCCTCGTCGAGCTTAGCCAACTCCTCTGCCGTCAATTTCCTGCCCTTTTTCTTTTCTGCCTTTTCCAAAGCCTCCGCCTTAGCCTTATCAATATCGGCATCGGCATTCTTCAAAGCCTTGTTCATCTCGTCGGCAAGGATATTCTTATTCTCATACACACGACCAACCAGGTTTGTCTGTGCAATACTCGTTGAGACGCTACACACCATAACGGCTGCCAACGCAAATAATCTAATCAGTTTCATTGTTGTTGAAAATTATGAATGTTTATTACTCGAAAACAATACTATTCGCCTGCAAAGTTAGTGCAAACCGAGCACAGAACAAAATAAATTTATTTATTTTTTGTCGAGGTGCAGCCTAACTTCACAGAGCGAAGCGATGT
>CACZRN010000124.1 GCA_902783625.1 uncultured Prevotellaceae bacterium | reverse complement strand
TCGGCCGGCACTTTGCCAAGCGCCTCGCCGATGTTGTTCGAGTTGTCGTTGGTGCCTGTGAAATACTGGCTTATCTGCATGCATTTCTCTTCGAATGTCATGCGGTCGAGCAGGTCGTCCACACGGTCTTCAATCGATGCGTTGGCATCTTTATACTCCGGTTGCTTTGCCGAGTTGTCACTGCAGGCAGCGACGATAAGGCACACTGCCACGATGAAAAACGAATATAGCTTTTTCATATTGAATTATGATTTGAGATTCTTTCGTGTCGAAAAGCGAATTACTCTGCGAAGATAACCCTTTTTTCTGAAAAGTCAAAGAAAAACAGTTTATTTTGATTAATGTATTGTTGTTTTTCGGCTCATATACTAGTTTGTGGGGAAGGAGATGTCGCTTTCAATCCGTAAGTGGTTATCCTATGCCTCATCAAATAAGCCCGCATGACAAATAGCAGTCATGCGGGCTTTCGTTAATTAATGATTATGAGTGTCTCAAATGTCAGTTTTTGAATACGAGACCATGTTCGTTAGCATCGATGATGATTGGTTTCATACGGCTCACACGCTCCGCCAGCAATTCTTTCGATAGCTTGTTGAGCACCTCGCTTTGTATTGCACGCTTCACTGGTCGTGCTCCGAACTCGGGGTCGTAGCCTATGTCGGCCAGACGATCGATGGCTGCCGGTGTCCACTCGAGGGTGAATCCCTGCTGTGAGAGCATCTTCTTCACGCTTGTCATCTGCAGCGTCACCACCTGAGCAATCTCCTCTTTCGTGAGTGGCAAGAACATGATAGTCTCGTCGATACGGTTGAGAAACTCGGGCCTGATGGTCTGCTTCAGCATCTGCATCACCTCCTGGCGTGTCTCGCTGAGTATCTCGTCGCGGTTGTAGTCGTTTATCTCAGCCATCTGCTGCTGTATGTAGCTGCTGCCGAGGTTGCTCGTCATTATTATTATGGTGTTCTTGAAGTTCACCGTGCGCCCTTTGTTGTCGGTCAGACGACCGTCATCGAGCACTTGCAGCAGTATGTTGAACACGTCGGGGTGAGCCTTTTCTATCTCATCGAAGAGTACCACGGAATATGGCTTGCGGCGCACTGCCTCAGTGAGCTGGCCACCCTCATCGTAACCTATATATCCTGGAGGTGCGCCAATCAGTCGGCTCACGGTGTGCTTCTCCTGATACTCGCTCATGTCGATACGTGTCATCATCTGCTCGTCGTTGAACAGATACTCTGCCAACGCCTTTGCCAATTCGGTCTTTCCCACACCTGTAGTGCCCAGGAAGATGAACGATGCGATTGGTCGCTTCGGGTCTTGAAGCCCTGCACGACTGCGTCGCACAGCATCACTCACAGCTGTTATGGCTTCTTCCTGACCAACTACACGCTTGTGTAGCTCCTCTTCAAGGTGAAGCAACTTCTCTCGCTCACTCTGCATCATACGTGTCACAGGTATTCCCGTCCATCTGCTCACCACCTCTGCAATGTCGTCGGCGGTGACCTCTTCGCGCACCATGCCTGCACCACCCTGCGTTGCCTGCAACTGCAGCTGAATGTTGTCGATGTCGTCCTGCAATGCCTTCAGCTTACCATAGCGTATCTCAGCCACGCGCTCGTAGTTGCCTTCACGCTCGGCACGCTCGGCTTCGAAGCGCAGATTCTCCATCTCCTGCTTGTCTTGCTGTATGCGGTTGACAAGCGCTTTCTCGCTTTCCCACCGAGCTTTCAAGACATCGCTCTGTTCGCGCAGCGATGCAATATCTTTGTCGAGCAACGCCATCTTCTCTTCATCACCTTCTCGCTTAATGGCCTCGCGCTCTATCTCAAGCTGTTTCAGTCGGCGGGTTATCTCGTCAAGTTCTTCGGGTACAGAGTCGCGTTCCATTCTCAGTTTTGCTGCTGCCTCATCCATCAGGTCGATAGCCTTGTCGGGAAGGAAACGGTCAGATATGTAACGTTCCGAGAGTTTCACTGCTGCAATGCATGCATCGTCTTGTATTCTCACCTTGTGATGATTCTCGTAACGCTCCTTTAGTCCGCGGAGAATGCTTATCGCACTCATCTCATCGGGCTCATCGACCATCACTGTCTGGAACCTGCGCTCAAGAGCTTTGTCTTTCTCGAAATATTTCTGATATTCGTTGAGTGTTGTCGCTCCTATGGCGCGCAGCTCACCACGTGCCAGTGCGGGTTTAAGTATGTTTGCGGCATCCATTGCCCCTTCTCCACCGCCGGCACCCACGAGGGTGTGTATCTCGTCGATGAAGAGGATGATGTTGCCCTCGGCTGCCACTACTTCTTTAATGACAGCCTTCAGTCGCTCCTCAAACTCACCCTTATACTTCGCTCCGGCGACGAGTGCGCCCATGTCGAGCGAGAAGAGCTGCTTGTTCTTCAGATTCTCAGGCACGTCGCCGCGGACGATTCTCTGTGCCAGTCCTTCCACGATTGCCGTCTTACCAGTGCCTGGCTCACCGATCAGGATAGGATTGTTCTTCGTTCGTCGCGATAGTATCTGCAGCACTCGGCGTATCTCCTCGTCGCGTCCGATGACGGGGTCGAGTTTCCCTTTCCGCGCGTCATCAACAAGATTCTTCGCATACTTCGAGAGTGCCTGGAAATTCTCATCTCCACTTTGCGACTGCACCTTCTGGCCTTGCCGAAGCTCGTTGATGGCTTTGCGCATGTCGTTCTCGTTGCATCCGGCGTCCTTAAGTATTCTGCTTGCCGTTGACGGCACTGCGAGCAAGGCGAGCAACAACGGCTCGATGCTCACAAACTCATCGCTCATCTTCTGCGAGATGTCGATGGCGTGCTGCAGAATCTTCTGTGTGTCGTTGGCCAGATATGGCTCGCCACCACTCACCTTAGGCAAGTGTTGCAGTTCGTTCTCGATAAGAGTGTCGATTTGTTGAGAGTTTATTCCCAGCTTCTGAAAAATGAAGCTGCAGATGTCTTTACCTTTTTCAGTTACACCATAGAGCAGGTGAGTCGGCTCTATCGATTGCTGCTGATGCTCTCGGGCTGCATTGACGGCGCTTTGTATTGCCTCTTGCGCTTTGATTGTAAATTTGTCGAATGTCATATTCTAAACCTCCTTTTGTTGTTTTCTGTAAATAAGAGTCTCAAAAGTTATGCCCAAGAGTAGAATGTGACATTTTGTCATAACTGAAAAAGAAGTAACCGCCGACTATGCTTAGGAGCGATAGTGCGGCGGTTACCCTTTGTGTTTATTCCACTCGCAGTGTGTCGCTTAGGCAGATATCCTCGCTTGAGCGCCCTATCATCAGGACGAAGTCGCCCGGCTCGACGGTGTACTTTCTGTCGATATTCCAGAACTCCAATGCCGACGAGTCGATGTTGAACTCCACGCTGACGCTTTCCCCAGCCTTGACAAACACCTTCTTAAATCCCTTCAACTCTTTCACGGGGCGTGTCACCGATGCCTGTATGTCGCGTATGTAAAGCTCCACGACCTCGTATCCGTCCACACTGCCCGTGTTCTTCACATTGCACGAGAGCGTGATGCTACCCTTTGCATCCATTGTCTTCGACGACAGTTTCAGGTCTGAATAGTCGAACTGAGTGTAGCTCAAGCCATATCCGAAGGGGAACAGCCAGCCGAAGTCTTCGTTTACATAGTTGAACAGTCCCGATGTGGGCTTGCGGTTATACCATACAGGCAGCATTCCCACCGATTTCGGATAAGTCACGGTGATCTTTCCCGACGGGTTCACATCGCCGGATATGATATCAGCCACGGCGTTTCCTGTCTCTTGTCCTGCGTACCAGAGATCGAGGATGGCGTCGGCTTTCTCGGCTATTGAGTTTATCGACAGAGGTCTTCCGTGCATTAGACACACTATCACAGGTTTGCCTGTCGCCTTCACTGCCTCGAACAGCTCGTTCTGCTGGCTTATCAAGTCGAGCGTGGTGTTGTCGCCGCGGAATAATGGCATGAATGCCTCGCGGCACACCAGTTCGTTTTCGCCAAGCACCATCACCACGGCATCGGCACCGCGTGCCACCCTCACAGCCTCGGCAATGCGGGGCATGTTCTGTTCTTTGGTCGGTAGCATGTCATCGGTAGATAATGTGAACCATGTCTTGCGCGAGTCGGTGGAGTGGGTGTTAGTTATCCTGCACCCCTCGGCATAGGTAAACTGGCAGTCGGCGAAGCGGTTGCGTAAGCCGTCGAGAACCGATACTTTATAATAAGGTATGCCCGAATACTCACCCAGTCGGGTGTCGTTGGCATTCGGTCCTATTACTGCTATGCGTTTATATTTTTTCGTGTCGAGTGGCAGCAGGTTGTCGTTGTTCTTCAACAAGACGATAGATTGCTGTGCCACTTCGCGCGCCAGTTGCCAGTGCAGGCTGTCGTGGGCAATGCTGCGAGCCTCGTCGAGTGTTACGTAAGGGTTGTCAAACAGTCCCAGTTCAAACTTCAGAGTGAGTATTTTCCTCACCGCTTTGTCGATGTCTTTCTCGCTCACCTTGCCGTCGTTCACGAGCTTCACCAGATGCTCAAAGCACTCACCGATAGGCAGGTCGAACTCCACTCCTGCGTTGAAGGCCAGGAGCGCAGCCTCGTCGAGCGAGTCGCACACTTGATGGAATTGGCTCAACTCTTTCACTCCGGTGTAGTCGGATGCTATCATGCCTTCGAACCCGAACTCACCTTGCAGCACATCCTTTATCAGGTAGCGGTTCATATGCATTGGCACCCCGTCGACTTCGTTATACGAAGGCATCACTCCCCGCGGTTTTGCCTCGCGGATGGCGATGCGGAACGGTTCCAGATGGATGTCGCGGAGCAGGTGCTCCGATATGTTTGCCGGTGCCTTGTTGCGTCCGCCTTCCTTCTGTCCGTGCCCCACGAAATGCTTCAATGTCGCTCCCACATGCCCTTCTGTCACTGTGCCGTCAGCCGATCCTTGCAGTCCTCTCACGGCAGCGGCACCCATCTTTCCGTTCATAAATGGATCCTCGCCGTAGCACTCCTCGCTTCGTCCCCATCGTGGCTCACGCATCACGTCCACCACAGGCGACAATACGAAGTGCGTGCCTCTTGACCGTAGCTCAGCTGCCGTGGCGTTGAACACCTGCTCAACGAGCTCCGGGTTCCACGTGCATCCCAATGCCACCGCTTGCGGGAACGATGTTGCCTCGGCTTTGGCTGGCCCGTGAAGAGCCTCATCTACGAATATCATCGGTATTCCGAGACGTGTCTGCTCAAGCATGTATTTTTGTATTCCGTTGCGTACTGCGATATTCTCCTCAAGCCCCATCACGTCGGGTTGCAACATACCAGGTATCATAGTGAAGAAAGAGTCGAGCCGTTGCTTGTTTTCCACGTCAGCCGGCGTGAAGTTATCGTATCGGCTCATCAGCTGTCCCACTTTCTCTTCGAGTGTCATGCGGCTGAGCAGGTCATCGACGCGCTTCTCCACACTGAGCGTCGCATCCTTATACGCCGCCTTCTTCCCGTCGTTGCCACATGCCATGAAAGCGCAGGCAATGACTATCAGGACAAATCCTTTTATGAACTTCATAGTAATTATGTTTTTTCGGTTGTTGTTTCAAGGTTTTGCAAAACTGCGAGTAAACGAGAACAGTCGGAACATGCCCAGAGACTGCCAAGCGTGAGCAGTTTATTTAATTCGAGTGTAAAGATACAAAGATTTTTTTAAATAGCCACATATAAAAAAGAAAAATGGGCGTGGAACTGTGCTTTACACGTTCACGCCCAATGGAATTGTATTTTCTTTGATTCTATTTTACTACTATTTTCTTTGTCGTGCCGTCGGTCATGCGGATGATGTTTATTCCCCGTTGAGGCTCCGTGAGTTTCTTGCCCGCGATGTCGAAACGTTCACATTCTTCCCCTTCATTCATTGTCACGGAATTGATTCCCGAAGGAATGCCCTCGATAATATTCTCAAAGTCTTTCCAACCTTCAGTAGTCTTATATCTATCTACTGTACCACTTGGTACATAAAGGACAGAGGCAGAATACGTACTGAATACACTGTAGCTTGAATATTTGCCTCCGATATTAAACGGGTATTCAATATATGATATGATTGTAGTGAGCCTGGGGCACTCACTAAATGCATCAATCCCAATTCTCGTCACGCTATTGGGGATAGTGACTGAGGTAAGGCTGTTGCACCTACAGAATGCAGAATTCCCAATGCTCGTCACGCTGTTGGGGATGGTGATGAAGGTGAGGTTGGTGCATTCGTAGAACGTATTATTACCAATAGTCACAACACTGTTGGGGATAGTTACGGAAGTTAGTGCAGAGCAGCTAATGAATGCATAGTCCCTAATGGTCGTAACACTTTTTCCGATGGTAATGGATTTGAGACTGGTACATTTTGCAAAAGCAAACTCCTCAATGGTCGTTACGCTGTTGGGGATGGTGACGGAGGTAAGCTTGGAACATCCGTAGAACGAACCACTTTCAATGGTCTTCACGTTATTACTAATGGTTACGGAGGAGAGACTACTACAGCCCCAGAACGCACAGCCTCCGATCTCAGTTATACTATTGGGCATTGAGATGGAAGAGAGTCTGCTGCAGCGTTC
>CACZRN010000123.1 GCA_902783625.1 uncultured Prevotellaceae bacterium | reverse complement strand
TGAAAAAAAATTGCTAGCAAAATTTCGAGTGAAAGAAAATCCCTGCCTTACGTCCGCCCCTTATCAAGGGGCTCCAAATGCTAGCAAAATTTTTGGCAAGGGATAAGTGTGTTGAATTTCAGCGACTTTGTCAGTTGCATTGGTTTGATCTAAATGCAGCTGTAAAGATGTTTGGCATCATGAAAAACGTGCCTCATCTCGTTGACTATAACTTTTTGACTATTAATCTTTCACTTTTTCATTTTTACGCGTGTCGTACTCTTTTTATACCGCTCTTGTCTTGGCTATTTCGATATTTAATGCTATATTTGCAAAAAATGGAGTTTGTCATGACAAATAGCCCGATAAATGTGTCGCTTCTGGAGTCGCTAGGCATCCGCCCTACATCGTCGCGGTTGCTGATTTTGCGTCAACTGACAGGCAGCGACGAGGCCTTGTCGATGGCCGATATTGAGCGTCTGCTGCCCACGATGGACAAGAGTACGATATCGCGGACACTGTCGCTCTTCTTGCTTCACCGCCTTGTGCATGCCGTCGATGATGGCTCAGGGTCGTTGAAGTATGCTCTCTCCGGCAACACCGACGAAGAGTCTTTCGACGAAGAGCACACACATTTTGCATGCGAGCGATGCCACCGCACATTCTGCCTGAAGCAGGTGCATGTGCCGATAGTTCCGCTGCCTAATGGTTTCCAGTTGCACAGCATCAGTTATGTGCTGAAGGGATTGTGCCCCGAATGCGCTGAGAAATGATATTGAAAGATATTATTAAAAAACCAACATAATTATGAAGAAACAACTTATTTTTTTGTTTGCTGTGCTATCGAGCACACTTTTGAGCGCTCAGACAGCTGATGTGTTCAAACCTTATGTGGCTACCGACCTTCGTTTGCCGTCAGTGCCACTGGTTGTCAACGACCCATATTTCTCGGTGTGGTCGCCGTTCGACAAACTTAATGAGGGCGACACACGCCATTGGACCAACGACGAGAAGCCTCTCGAGGGCCTGCTCAGAGTTGATGGTGTGGCTTATCGCTTTATGGGAAGTCCGCAGCGGGCGGTGCTTGAAGCTATTGCTCCCATGGCTGATGAGGGTGCGTGGGAAGGACGCTACACTCGCGAAAAGCCTGTCGATGGCTGGCAGAACCCCGATTTCAATGACAGCTCATGGAAAACAGGTAAAGCCGCATTCGGAACAGACAACAACGCAAACATTCGCACAGCGTGGACAGAGGAACACTCCGATATCTACGTGCGCCGCACTGTAGATATTTCAGCGAAAGACCTTGAGTCGGAACTGTTCCTCGTATTCTCTCATGATGACGCCTGCGAGATATACATCAACGGTACACAGGTGGGTAAAGGTGAGATGACACTCATGGAAGGCATCCGTGTGAACCTCAGCGGTGAAAAGAAGAAACTCCTGCGGGAGGGTAAGAATGTGATAGCGATGCACTGCTATAATAACACTGGCGGCGCTCTGGTCGACTTCGGTTTGTTCCGTAATATATCGAAGATCGACACCAATATCAAGCAGGCTGAGCAGAAGTCGGTGAGCGTGCTTGCCACAAACACATACTACACCTTCGACTGCGGACCAGTGGAGCTTAATGTTGTGTTCACTGCTCCGATGCTTATCGACGACCTCGACCTGCTCTCAACTCCTGTGAACTACATATCTTACAGTGTGCACGCAAAGGACGGTAAGATGCACAAGATGCAGTTCTACCTCTCAGCCACACCGCAGATGGCAGTCAATAAACCAGCACAGGCTACGGTGTCATCTACAGTGGTAAGACGTGGGGTTGAATACCTCTCAACCGGTACAATCGACCAGCCCATCCTTGCCAGCAAAGGCGACGGCATCTGCATCGACTGGGGATACTTCTACCTCTCCGGACTGAATGGAGTGGTGAGCCTTAACGAAGAGCAGGCTATCAAGGAGTCGTTCCTCACCTCTGGTAAGTTGCCATCGAGCAAAGAGAGCATTGTTTGCCGCAAGGCATCAAAAATGCCGACACTCGCTTATATGCACGACTTCGGTACTGTGGAGAATGGCAGCTCGTTTGCGCTTGTAGGCTACGACGAGATTCTCGACATCGAGTATATGTATAACCGCTACAAAGGCTATTGGGCCCGCAACGGTAAGACCATCTTCACAGCATTCAACGAGCTTGCGCGCGACTATTCATCGGTGATGAACCGCTGCCGTGTGCTCGACAAGCGCATCTACGACGACGGCTTTGCTGCCGGCGGAAAGAAATATGCC
>CACZRN010000122.1 GCA_902783625.1 uncultured Prevotellaceae bacterium | reverse complement strand
TTAAAAAGAAAAAATCATGAAAAGAATTCTTTTTATCATTATCGCTTTGGCATTAAAGTCAAGCCTCTATGCGCAAGATGATTACCGTCCGTTCGTCGAGGAGGGTAAAACGTGGAGTTTTGTTGTTGAGGCAACATCATTTTGGTGGGATGGTAAGGAATCTCATTGGGATACAGACTATGAAAATTCTACACTTACTATAAAAGGAGATACCGTAGTAGATGGAATAGAATACAAGAAAGTGATGTACACTTCTGATAATAATTTTTTCAATGATATTCCAAATTTCATATATGGCATTATCCGCGAAGAGAACAAGAAAGTGTATATGCGATCATTTTTTTATGATTGTTACTATCCAGATTATCTGTCTGAAGAGGTACTCATGTATGATTTTAATTTAAAGGTAGGTGATAGTTTTACTGAGGATTACGGAAGTGACTATTATCGATTAAATATGAAATTGGAATCCATTGAAGAAAACGAAGGAAGGCGTATTTATAAATTCTCGACTAATAAAGATTGGGTTCCCGTAATGCAGTGGGTTGAAGGCGCAGGAGGGTTTCATGGTTTAGGAATGGAACAACGAATACCAATAACAACGTGTATTGAATGTATCCACTTTAAATTCTTTTCAATGACCTGCTCTCTCGGTGATGAGGTTCTATGCCGTTTCGATGATGACGGCAATGTGGTGCTGGGCGTTGAGGAGGTGAGGACAGATGTAAATAAAGACAAATCTGTCTATGACCTTCAGGGCCGCAAGCTGAGCGCTGAACCTTCTCATGGAATCTACATCAAGGACGGCAAGAAGATTGCGAGATAGAAAACGATAACGTTAACGATAACTATGCGCTGCGGCTTACTGTCTGCAGCGCTTTTTTTTGTGGTGGCATTGCAGGGATTTTTTGTCTCTTTTTAAAAAAATGTGGCAAAAGTTGTATTCATGTCAGAAAAAAGACCTAAATTTGTAGTTTGAAAAACGTAAAACGAACTTTGTTGATTTTAATCGCGACATGGCAAGAGGTGGTCCTCTGCCTTCATCGTGAAAAAATATATTTAAATGTAAAACCATAAAAACCTAAATGAAATGCAACTTTTAGACTGGATCGTTATCGGTGTATTTTGTTGTGCACTGATAGGAATTGTACTCTGGGTGTTTAGTCAGAAGAATAACAACTCTGCCGACTATTTTCTCGGCGGTCGTGATGCTACTTGGATAGCTATCGGTGCGTCGCTCTTTGCGTCGAACATCGGTTCGGAGCATCTCATCGGCCTTGCCGGTACGGGCGCTGCAAGCGGTATGGCAATGGCCCATTGGGAGATGCAGGGATGGATGATACTTATCTTGGGATGGGTGTTCGTGCCATTCTATTCGCGCTCGATGGTTTATACCATGCCTGAGTTCCTTGAGCGTAGATACAACAAGCAGAGCCGTACCATTCTTTCGACAATATCGCTCATCAGCTATGTGCTGACAAAGGTGGCCGTGACGGTCTATGCCGGTGGTCTGGTGTTCCAGCAGGTGTTCGGTATTAAGGAGTTGTGGGGAATCGATTTCTTCTGGATTGCAGCCATCGGACTGGTGCTCATCACTGCTGTCTATACCATCATCGGCGGAATGAAATCAGTGCTCTACACCTCTGTGCTTCAGACACCGATCCTGCTCCTCGGTTCACTGATAATCCTTGTCCTCGGTCTGCGTGCCCTCGGAGGATGGGACCAGATGCTGGCCCTCTGCGATGTGAAGCCCGCCTACGAAGGTGCACAAGGTACGATGATCCATCTCATGCGCTCCAACAGCGACCCACAGTATCCGTGGCTCGGAGCACTGATAGGCTCGTCGGTAATCGGATTCTGGTATTGGTGCACCGATCAGTATATTGTTCAGCGTGTACTCTCAGGAAAGAATGAGCGCGAGGCACGTCGCGGTACCATCTTCGGAGCATATCTGAAGCTGCTGCCTGTGTTCCTGTTCCTCATTCCGGGAATGATTGCATTTGCTCTCCATCAGAAGAGCCTTGCAGCCGGAGGCGAAGGCTTCCTGCCGTTCCTTGCAAATGGAGCGGCCAACTCCGACGCAGCATTCCCGACACTTGTCGCAAAGCTTCTGCCGGCCGGAGTGAAGGGACTCGTGGTCTGCGGTATCCTTGCTGCACTGATGTCGTCGCTGGCATCACTGTTCAATTCGTCGTCGATGCTTTTCACTATAGACTTCTACAAACGTCTGCGTCCACAGACATCAGAGAAGGCACTTGTGAAAATCGGTCAGGTGGCAACCGTCGTTATCGTAATCCTCGGCATACTGTGGATACCAATCATGCGTAGCATCGGCGATGTGCTCTACAACTACCTGCAGGATGTGCAGTCGGTGCTTGCACCGGGCATTGCATCAGCGTTTCTGCTTGGTATCTGCTGGAAGCGTGCCTCGGCAAAGGGAGGCATGTGGGGACTGCTCGCCGGTCTGATTATCGGAATGACACGTCTCGGTGCAAAGGTGTACTATAGCTCCAACGACGATGCAGCGCAGACATGGTTTAAGTCGGTGTTCTACGACTTCAACTGGCTGTTCTTCAGCGGTTGCATGTTAGTTGTCTGCCTCGCAGTGGTAATCGTTGTCAGCCTTATGACAAAAGCACCCGACGAGAATAAGATCCGAGGCCTTGTGTTCGGCACCGCTACCCCTGAGCAGAAAGCTGCCTCACGCGCAAGTTGGAATAAGTGGGATGTTATTCACTCATGTATCATACTTGGCATAACAGTGGCATTCTACATCTATTTCTGGTAAGCCACCATTAATATATTTATGACAATAGAAGAACTGAAAAAAGAGGTTTTCGAGGCCAATCTTGAGCTTGTGCGCCAAGGACTGGTTATATACACCTGGGGCAATGTGAGTGGTATCGACCGCGAGCGTGGGCTGGTGGTGATAAAGCCATCTGGCGTTGGCTACGATGTGATGAAAGCCGATGACATGGTTGTTGTCGATCTAATGACGGGAGAGACCGTTGAAGGCTCGCTGCGCCCATCGTCGGACACACCGACACACTTGGTGCTCTATCGTGCTTTCCCTAACATAAAAGGTGTTGTGCATACACACTCTACATACGCCACCGCATGGGCACAGGCAGGACTCGACATACCAAACATAGGCACTACTCATGCCGACTATTTCTACAAGGACATTCCTTGTACTGCCGACATGACAGCTGCTGAGGTGGAAGGGCAGTACGAGCTGGAAACGGGAAACGTCATCGTGCGCCGATTCGAAGGCATCAACCCCGACCATACCCCTGGCGTGCTGGTGAGAAATCACGGACCATTCACATGGGGCACATCGCCTGCCAATGCCGTTTACAATGCCAAGGTGCTGGAGCAATGTGCGAAAATGGCTTACATAAGCCTGACGCTCAACCCCGACACTAAAATGAACCCGTTGCTCATTGAGAAGCATTATCAGCGCAAACACGGACCGAATGCCTATTACGGGCAGAAGACCGATAAGAAAGAGTAGGGGCGAAGGAATCTTCCAACGGACAGTTCTTCATCCATTAAACGTTGAATTGAGAAAAGTTTAAATAAAACAACAATATGGTAAAAGCATTTGAGAATTTCGAAGTATGGTTCGTCACGGGAGCACAGCTCCTCTATGGTGGCGACGCAGTGGTACAGGTTGATGGCCATTCCACAGAAATGGTTGCAGGCATGAATGCATCAGGCATTCTGCCAGTGAAGGTTGTCTACAAAGGCACAGCCAACTCGTCGGCCGAGGTCCTCGACGTGATGAGTCGTGCCGAGGCCGATCCTAAGTGTATCGGAGTGATAACATGGATGCACACATTCTCTCCGGCAAAGATGTGGATTCATGGCCTGCAGCGCCTTACAAAGCCTCTGCTTCACTTGCATACACAGTTCAACAAGGAGATTCCTTGGGAGACGATGGACATGGACTTCATGAATCTGAACCAGAGTGCACATGGCGATCGTGAGTTCGGTCATATTCTTGCCCGTATGCGTAAGAACCACAAGACGGTGGTGGGCTATTGGAAAGATCCGAAGACACTTGAGCATATCGCCGTGTGGCAGCGTGTGGCAGCAGCATGGGCCGATGCACAAGACATGCGCATACTGCGTATCGGTGACCAGATGAATAACGTTGCCGTTACCGATGGCGACAAGGTGGAGGCCGAGATGCGCATGGGATATCATGTCGACTATGTTCCATTCAGCGACGTACTGCAGTATTTCAAGGCTATCGACGATTCAGATGTCGATGCACTCGTGGCTAAATACTACAGCATCTACGACACTTCATACGTGCAACGTGAGGACGGTCGTCAAAGCATTTGGAATGCGGCAAAGGCCGAACTCACACTGCGTGCCCTGCTCGTTGACAGAGACGCAAAGGGCTTCACCACTAACTTCGACGATCTGGGCGATGTCGATGTGAAGATATCGGGAATGGGCTTCGACCAGATACCTGGTCTCGCATCTCAGCGATTGATGGCAGAAGGCTATGGCTTCGGTGCTGAGGGCGACTGGAAGTCGGCTGCGCTCTATCGCACGCTCTGGTTCATGACACAGGGCATGGAGAACGGTTGCTCGTTCCTTGAGGACTACACTCTCAACTTCGACGGCGAGCGCACGTCAATACTTCAGGCTCACATGCTCGAGGTATGTCCGCTTATATCCGATGCGAAACCAAAGCTTGAGGTGCACTACCTTGGTATTGGTGTACGCAAGACCTTGACGGCACGACTCGTGTTCCGTGCAAAGACCGGACGTGGAGTGACTGCCACAGTGGTCGATATGGGCAACCGTTTCCGCTTGGTGGTAAACGATGTCGAGTGCATAGAGTCGAAGCCATTGCCCGAACTGCCTGTAGCATCAGCATTATGGATTCCGATGCCTAACTTCGAGGTGGGCGCAGGAGCATGGATACTTGCAGGTGGAACACACCATAGCTGTTTCAGTTACGATGTCACACCAGAGTTCTGGGAAGACTATGCTGAGATTGCAGGCATCGAAATGCTGCACATCAACGAGAAGACAACAATCTCCGATTTCAAGCAGCAATTGCGCAATAACGAAATCTATTACATGCTGAACAGAGCTTTGAAGTAAGATTTTTATTTAAGCAAAGAATTACGAATTGCACTATGTGGTTCGTAATTCTTTTTTAATTATTCAATAACAGAAAATCTAATATTTATGACACCAAAAGAAACCATTCAGAATGGAAGAGCTATCCTCGGCATTGAGTTGGGTTCTACACGTATAAAGGCAGTTCTTATCGACGCAGATAACAATCCCATCGCACAGGGGAGCCACACATGGGAAAACCAGCTGGTTGACGGGTTATGGACTTACAGCGTAGATGCCATATGGACAGGACTACAGGATTGCTATGCCGATCTGCGTAAGAATGTTAAGGCTACCTACGGCACGGAGATTGAGAGCCTGGCGGCAATAGGCATCAGTGCGATGATGCATGGATATATGCCTTTTGGCGGTAACGACGAACTTCTTGTGCCTTTCCGTACATGGCGTAACACAAATACGGGTGCTGCCGCTGCTGAGTTGTCGGAATTGTTTGAATACAACATCCCTCTCCGCTGGAGCATATCGCATATCTATCAGGCAATACTTAACGATGAGCCTCATGTGAAGGATATTACATTTTTCACCACTCTTGCCGGTTATATCCATTGGCAGTTGACAGGCGAGCAAGTGCTGGGTATCGGCGACGCTTCGGGAATGTTGCCTATCGACCTTGAAACCAAGGATTATTCGCAGCAGATGATTGACAAGTTCGATGCTCTTGTGGCTCATAAAGGTTATCCATGGAAACTTCGGCAGATATTGCCAAAGATACAACTGGCAGGCGAATGCGCTGGTCGTTTGACTGAAGAAGGTGCTCGACGCCTTGATGTGTCGCATCATCTGCATGCAGGCATACCATTCTGCCCTCCTGAGGGTGATGCTGGTACTGGTATGGTAGCCACTAATGCCGTGAAGCAACGCACAGGCAACGTGTCGGCAGGCACCTCATCGTTTTCGATGATTGTGCTTGAGAAAGATCTCTCTCGGCCTTACGAGATGATTGATATGGTGACAACACCTGACGGGAGTCTTGTAGCTATGGTGCACTGTAACAACTGTACATCTGACATCAACGCTTGGGTGTCTGTCTTCCGCGAATATGGCGAGATGATTGGTGCGAAGGTCGATGTGGGCGAGATCTACGATAAACTATTCAAGAAAGCCCTTGAAGGTGATGCCGACTGTGGTGGGCTTATTGCCTACAACTATGTGTCGGGTGAGCCAGTTGCAGGGCTTGCTGACGGCAGACCGTTGTTTGTGCGCTCAGCTACCGATAAGTTCAATCTGGCTAATTTCATGCGTACAAACCTCTACGCATCGGTATGTGTGCTGAAGATTGGTAACGATATTCTGTTCCACGACGAGAATGTGCAGGTGGATCGCATAACAGCTCACGGCGGACTGTTCAAGACACCGCTTGTGGGACAGCGCATTCTCGCAGCTGCATTGGGTTCGCCTATATCTGTAATGCAGACAGCAGGCGAAGGAGGTGCATGGGGAATCGCCCTGTTAGCAGGATATATGGCGAATAATCCCGACCGCCTGACACTGGCCGACTATCTCGAGAAGGTTGTATTTGCAGGTAACACAGGCACTTCAATCACTCCCGATCCTGCTGATGTGGAAGGATTCGAGAAGTATATTGCCGATTATAAGCGTGGCCTTGCTATTGAGAAGTGCGCAGTAGATAATAAGAAATAATAAGATAAGAGCAGAAATAGCTTATGAACAGGTATCTTTCAGTATTATTGTCAGTATTTGTTTTAGTGTCGGCAAATGCTCAAAAGCGGCATGTCCCAGTGCATGGATATCCTATTGATGCAGTGCCGTTCACAAGTGTTAAGGTGTCGCCTGAGTCGTTCTGGGGTCAAAGGCTCGAAGCCAGTCGCACGGTAACCATTCCGCTTGCTTTCTCAAAATGCGAGGAGAGTGGGCGATACACCAATTTTGTCAATGCTGCCGAGCATTTGCGTGATAATTCCAAGGTGTTTGATGTGGGTGGTCTTCCTTTTGACGACACCGACCCTTACAAGACTATCGAAGGCGCATCTTATATTCTTCAGGCTTTCCCCGACAAGAAACTCGAAGCCTACATCGACAGCGTGCTCGACATTATAGCAACGGCACAGGAACCTGACGGATATCTCTACACTGCCCGCACACGAAATCCCGAGCATCCACATTCGTGGTCGAAGGCAACACGTTGGAGTGGAGAGGAGATAGACAGCCACGAGCTCTACAACCTCGGGCACATGGTGGAGGGTGCCATAGCGCATTTCCAAGCTACTGGTAGCCGTAAATTTCTCGATATTGCGATCCGCTATGCCGACTGCGTATGTCGTGAGGTAGGGCCAAATCCTGGCCAAGCATGTGTCGTGCCGGGCCATCAGATTGCGGAAATGGCACTGGCAAAACTCTACCTCGTCACCGGCGACAAGAAATACCTCGACGAGGCAAAGTTCTTCCTCGACTACCGTGCAAAGACCACCATCGTGCGTGACTATTCTCAGGCCCACAAGCCAGTCGTTGAGCAGGATGAGGCTGTAGGTCATGCCGTGCGTGCCACATATATGTATGCCGGCATGGCCGATGTTGCCGCTCTCACGGGCGACACGGCATACGTTCATGCCATCGACCGTATTTGGGACAATATAGTCTCAAAGAAATACTATATAACCGGTGGCATAGGTGCTACCAATCGCGGTGAGGCTTTCGGCAAGAATTACGAATTGCCTAATGCCACAGCCTACTGCGAGACGTGTGCTGCTATCGGCAATGTTTATGTGAACCACCGCCTGTTCCTCCTGCATGGCGAGTCGAAATACTACGATGTGCTCGAGCGCACCCTCTACAATGGCTTGCTCTCGGGAGTATCGCTTGGTGGTGACGGATTCTTCTATCCCAATCCGCTGGAATCGACAGGCGGGTATGAGCGCCAGCCATGGTTTGGATGTGCATGCTGTCCGTCGAACATCTGCCGCTTCATACCATCGCTGCCAGGATATGTGTATGCTGTCAAGGACCGCAATGTTTACGTGAACCTCTTCCTGCCAAACAAGGGCGAGGTGATGCTGGATGGTAAGAAAGTGATGTTGAGCCAAACTACCGAATATCCTTGGAACGGCGATGTGCAGTTGAGAATTGACCGCAATCAGGCAGGGCGGTTTGCCTTGAAGTTACGCATACCGGGATGGGTGCGCGGTGAGGTAGTTCCTTCCGATTTGTATAAATATGTCGATGGTAAAAAACTCGGGTACACATGCTATGTCAATGGCGAGAAGTTAGAGGTATTTCCGGCTGCTGATGGTTATTTGACCATTGAGCGGCGTTGGAAAAAAGGCGATGTTGTCAGCTTGCATCTCGACATGGAGCCGCGTGTGGTGCGTGCTCACGAGAATGTGGAGGCCGACCGCGACATGATTGCCGTTGAACGAGGACCGATCGTGTATTGTGCAGAGCATCCCGACAACAACTTCGATATCATGGCATCAATAATGAATCAGAAGCCTAAGTTCGCAACAGGTTCAAGTGAGATAGCCGGCACAAAGGTGGTTACTGTTAGCACCGATGTTCAAACCTTCAGTTTCGACAGCGACGGCAAAGTGAAGACTGCCGACCAAACACTAACGCTTATTCCATATTATGCGTGGTGTCATCGTGGAGGAGGAAATATGAGAGTATGGCTTCCGCAAAACCTTAAAGGACTGAGAATAGCAAAGTAGGAAAATCAGATTTTTATATCTAATTAGCATAATGAGAAAGAATCTAATCACATTGTTTTTTGTCATCTGCACTATGCCGCTCATTGCAGCAGAGAGTGTAAAAGTGACACTGTATGCCGACCAAGGAAAATATATCATCCCACGTGAGATTTACGGTCAGTTTGCCGAGCATCTGGGCTCGTGCATATACGGCGGCTTGTGGGTTGGCGAGAACTCGCCGATACCCAATGTGAACGGCTATCGCAAAGATGTCTTCGAGGCATTGAAGGCTCTTCGTGTGCCTGTTCTACGATGGCCGGGCGGATGCTTTGCCGACGACTATCATTGGATGGACGGCATCGGCAAGCCTGAGGAGCGCCCAACGCTGCGAAATAACAACTGGGGTGGCACAATCGAAGACAATTCGTTTGGTACGCATGAGTTTCTCAATCTCTGTGAGATGCTGGGATGCGAGCCATATATCTCGGGCAATGTAGGTTCGGGTACAGTGAAGGAGATGGCGCAGTGGGTGGAGTATATGACCTCCGACGGCGATACCCCGATGGCTCGCCTGCGACGACAAAACGGCCGTGAGAAGCCGTGGCATGTGAAATATTTCGGTATTGGCAACGAGGCATGGGGATGTGGCGGCAATATGACTCCCGAATACTACAGCAACGAGTTTCGTCGCTATAACACCTATCTGCGCAATCAGAACGGCAACAGGCTGTTCAGAATAGCATCGGGAGCATCCGACTACGATTACAACTGGACGCAGGTGCTGATGCAGAACATTGGCGGCCACATGGATGGCATTTCTGTGCATTACTACACAGTAAAGAACTGGGGCCACAAAGGCAAGGCTACCATCTTCACCCCCGAGGAGTATTATCTCACTATTGAGAAATGCCTTGATGTGGAGCCGGTGGTAAAGAGGCATTGCGACATTATGGATCAGACCGACCCCAAGCGTCGCATAGCACTGATGGTTGACGAGTGGGGTACATGGTGGGACGAAGAGCCAGGCACCATACCCGGACATCTCTATCAGCAGAACTGCCTCCGCGACGCTGTGGTGGCATCGCTCATGCTGAATGTGTTCCACAAGTACACCTATCGTGTGCGCATGGCAAATATCGCTCAGGTGGTGAATGTGCTGCAGTCGATGATACTCACCGATCAGATAGGCACGGGGCACATGGTGCTCACGCCCACATATCATGTCTTCGAGATGTATCAGCCGTTCCAGGAGGCGACATTCCTGCCCGTCGACATCGATAACGAGTATGCCCAGACAAGCGAGGGGAAATCGTTCCCATTGCTATCTGTGTCGGCAGCCAAGACGAAGGATGGGTCGATAGTGATGGCACTAACCAATGTGTCGCTCACCGATGAGAAAACTCTCGATGTGGATCTGGGTAATGTCTCGGCGAAGTCGGTCAGCGGGCGAATACTCACCTCTGCCGATGCACGCGACTTCAACTCGTTCGATCATCCCGACGTGGTGAAACCTGCTGAATTTAAGAATGCCGAGCTCAAGGGTGGCAAACTGAGTGTGAAGTTGCCGGCGAAGAGCATCGTGGTGCTTGCTTTGAAGTAGTGGTTTTGGACTTGTCTTGTGTTACTTGTCCTCCTTGTTTACTGACATTTGAAAAATAACAAACATTTACACATATGCGTAGAAATGATGAATTAAACTTTAATCAGCATGAGCCCGATCGCATACAGCGACCTTCGTTTTTCTGGAGGTTGATAGGCTTTCTTTTCAAGATAATCCTCCTGCTGTTGCTTGTGTCGGTTATCCTTCTGCTCCTGGCATTGTTCTATCTTTTAGCAAGCCAGATATTTGGGTTTGAGAATGTGCTGTTCAAATAGCAGCCGACATCAGACAGCTATCGTTTGAGTTTATCCCATCGTGGTATGGCAAGCAGCTATGCCGCGGTGGGATATATGTTTTTTGAGCGATGAAATATCTTTAAATGAACTTACATTATAGTGCTATTTTGACCTGTTGAATTATCTTCAGAAAATTTTGCTAGCAAAATTCTCATTAAAGAGGCTTTCTATTGCCATTAAAGAGCCCGTTTAGTCGAAATTTTGCTAGCAAATTTATTTGTTCGGAAAAAAACATGCTACTTTGTTTTGCTTATGTCGCTGTTTTTAAGTAATTTCGCAGCTTGAAACTCAAACATATATTGTAGATATGATTAACATTACATTTCCCGACGGCTCCGTACGTCAGTACGAGAACGGAGTCACTGGTTTTCAAATTGCCGAAAGCATATCGCCAGCTTTGGCACGCAACGTTGTCAGTTGCGGAGTGAATGGCGAGACAGTAGAGCTTAATCGCCCAATCAACGAAGACGCTACAATCGCCCTCTACAAGTTCGAAGACGAGGAAGGCAAGCATACCTTCTGGCACACTTCGGCTCACTTGCTGGCCGAGGCACTGAAAGAACTCTATCCAGGCATACAGTTCGGATTCGGACCCGCAGTGGAGAATGGATTCTTCTATGATGTGATGCCTCCCGAGGGAGTGGCAATATCTGAGAACGACTTCCCGAAGATTGAGGCCAAGATGAAAGAGCTGGCCAAGAAAGACGAGCCGGTGGTTCGCAAGGAGATAGCAAAAGCTGATGCTCTTGCTGCATTCCATGCCGATGGGCAGGAATATAAGTGCGAGCACATCGACCAAGACCTTGAGGACGGCACTATATCGACCTACACCCAGGGAGCATTCACCGACCTCTGCCGTGGTCCGCACCTGGTGTCGACAGGATTGATAAAGGCCATCAAGATAACAAGCGTGGCCGGTGCATTCTGGCGTGGCGATGCATCGCGCGACCAGATGACACGCGTCTATGGCATAACATTCCCAAAGCAGAAGATGCTCGACGAATATCTTGTCATGCTCGAAGAGGCAAAGAAGCGCGACCATCGCAAGATTGGTAAGGAGATGGAGCTGTTCATGTTCTCCGACAGAGTGGGAAAGGGACTGCCTATATGGCTACCTAAGGGAACCGACCTGCGTCTCCGCTTACAGGAGATGCTGCGCTCTATACAGAAGAAGTTTGGCTATCAGGAAGTTATCACTCCGCATATCGGCTCGAAGAACCTCTACGTCACCAGCGGACACTATGCCCACTATGGCAAGGACTCGTTCCAGCCAATCCATACTCCTGAGGAGGATGAGGAGTATATGCTCAAGCCGATGAACTGTCCTCACCACTGTGAGATATTTGCAAGCAAGCCACGTTCTTACAAAGACTTGCCGCTTAGAATAGCGGAGTTTGGAACTGTTTATCGTTATGAGAAGAGCGGCGAGCTTCACGGACTTACACGTGTTCGCTCGTTCACACAAGACGATGCTCACATCTTCTGCCGTCCCGACCAGATAAAGCAGGAGTTCATGCGAGTGATGGATATCATCCAGGCAGTGTTCACAATTTTCAACTTCGACAACTTCGAGGCTCAGATATCGTTGCGTGATCCTAACGATCATGAGAAATACATCGGTAGCGACGAGGTATGGGCTGAGGCTGAGCAGGCAATTATCGACGCTTGTCAGGAGAAAGGACTTGAGGCAAAGATCGAATATGGCGAGGCTGCTTTCTATGGACCGAAGCTCGACTTCATGGTTAAGGATGCAATCGGACGCCGTTGGCAGTTAGGCACAATTCAGGTTGACTACAATCTGCCACAGCGCTTTAAACTCGAATACACCGCCGAGGACAATACCAAGAAGGTGCCTGTGATGGTTCACCGCGCTCCTTTCGGTTCGATGGAACGCTTCACTGCAGTGCTCATAGAGCATACCGCCGGTCATTTCCCGCTTTGGCTCACACCCGATCAGGTGGCTATACTCCCGATATCGGAGAAATTCAACGACTACGCAAAGAGCGTGGCTCAATATCTCGGTGAGCAGGGAGTGCGTGCCGTAATCGACGACCGTAACGAGAAGATCGGACGTAAGATTCGCGACAACGAACTCAAACGCGTGCCTTATATGGTAATCGTGGGCGAGAAAGAGTCGGCAGAAGGACTTGTCTCTATGCGTAAGCAGGGAGGCGGCGAGCAGGCAACAATGCCGATGCAGGAGTTCGCAAAGCGAGTGAACGACGAAGTAGCTGAGATGCTCGAGGCTACAAACGTAAAACCACAAGAGTAAATAGTTTAATTGGTTTTTATACGAACCTTAGGGTCTTTCGAGTGTGCGAACATTTGAAGGCCTTAAGGTTCTTTCTAAACTTATACTACGTTATCAGCAATTGATTACAAGTCTGCAAAATCAACGTGTCAAGCAGCTTGTCGCACTTCAGCAGAAGTCGGCAGAGCGGCGACGTACGGGGCTCTTTGTCGTTGAAGGGAGCCGCGAGATACGACATTGTCTCGAGGCTGGATTCCGCGTGGCAAGCGTGTTCTATTGCCCTGAGATTGCTGAGCGAAACATTGTTGAGAACGGGGCAGGGGAGTGGGCCGATGTTGTCAGCCATGCCGAGGAAGCGATTGAGGTGTCGAGCGAGGTGTACGAGAAAATTGCATATCGTGGCACTACCGAAGGCATGATTGCCGAAGTGTATGCCCGGCAAATGTCGCTCAAAGACTTGCCGTTGAGTGATAACCCGCTCGTGATGGTGCTTGAGAGCGTTGAGAAGCCTGGCAATCTAGGAGCAATATTGCGCAGCGCCGATGCTGCAGGAATAGATGCTGTGATAGTTTGCGACCCTCTGACCGATCTATACAACCCGAATCTCATACGTAGCTCGGTGGGGGCGGTGTTCAGTGTGCCGTGTGTGGCAATCACTTCCGAGGAGTGCATTTCATTCCTTAAGGCTCAAGGTATCAAAATCTTTACAGCACAGTTGCAAGACTCCAACCTCTACTACGACACCGATATGCGACGCCCCACGGCGATAGTCATGGGAACAGAGTCGACAGGCCTCACCAATGTTTGGCGCAGGGCAGCCGATGCACACATCCGCATTCCCATGCTTGGGAGAATAGACTCGCTCAACGTATCGGTCAGCGCAGCAATACTGCTTTTCGAAGCCGTAAGGCAAAGGATGTAAGCATATTTTTTATGCAATAGATGATAATCCGCTATCTTTGCAAAAAGTAATACTACATTATAATTTCAGAAACATGACTAGATTTAAATCAAAACAATTGTATCTCTCTGCGTTATTGCAGAATGGTTGGAGACCAGTTCTCTTTTTATTTCTTGTAAGTTTATTACCATTGGTGACCTCTTGTTCCGACGATGACGACAAAGGCAACATTCCGATGCTGAAAGGTAAAATCTCATCGTATAATGAGTTCGGCGCTGCAATGTTAGATTTCACCGAAGCAGACATGACGAAGGCTGGATTCACACTCGGCGACGTCATCAGCATCACCGTCGACGGCAAAGAAATCGTTATGCCATATTACGACGGCTACTACACCCGTAATGGAGAGTATCTGTGTGTAGCCTATCCCACCTATCCCAGCGTCTGCTTTACGGCTAACAATGTAGGCCTGCCCAAAGAGCTCACAGGACTCGAGGGGCATGATGTTGTAGTCAAGATGAAGGAAAAGGGTGGCAGACTTGATGTACAAACGGCGTTGAGTATGAAATACACCAACGACCGCAATGATTATCCTACCTATTCCGATGCAGAATTTGCTAATGCACGCGCAGCGAGTGGTGGCAACATTGCAAGCGGTGTATTGCACCGTAGTTCATCTCCCTTCAGCAACGACATCAATCGTGCAAACTATGTTTCGGAGTATCTGGAAAGCGAAAAGGTGAAGACGGTACTAAACCTTGCTGATACAGAGGAGAAGATGCTGATTTACGATATGCCTCCTTACAGCCGTTCGCTATGGGTGGGAGGTAATGTGATTCTATGCCCTTTGAAGGCAGACCCCACTGCAGATGACTACAACAATCGACTGATTGAAGCTTTGAAGGAACTGCCGTCGCGTCCGGCTCCCTATGTGGTTCATTGCATGGAGGGAAAGGATCGCACTGGGTATGTGTGCGCACTGCTTGAGGGATTATGCGGAGCAACGTATGAGGAGATTGTTGCCGATTATCTGATTACCTATAACAACTATTATCATATCACCCCGGCAAAAGACAGTGACTTATGCAACACGTTGGTTTCATTAAGGCTCAATACTTGTCTGATGTATTATGCTGGTGTTAACGACGAGAGTCAACTGCCAAACATCGACTATGCGAAAGCATTCTCAACCTATCTGCTCTCCCACGGCATGAGTCAGCAGCAAATCAACGCTTTGATTCAAGTTCTTACCATTGCAAATCCATAATAAAAACCTCTTCTAATCGCTGAAGACTAAGAGGATAGGTATGAAGTGAACCCATTTAGTTGTGTCTAACTATCTGGGTTTATTTCATTTTATAAGAGCAAGCATTAACT
>CACZRN010000121.1 GCA_902783625.1 uncultured Prevotellaceae bacterium | reverse complement strand
GGTTTTAAATGGGTATTTTTGTAACCTTGTAACCTTGTAACCATTGTAACCCCTATTTTGAAAGGCTAAACAAATGTTAAGAAAATTAATTTGAAAATAATTGTACTTTTTCTTGCATTTTACATCGAATTTTTGTATCTTTGCATGTAGAATTTGTGTAACCACATGCCCCTCTTCATTCCCCCAAATGAATGGCGGTGGAAATACAAAACTAAGACAAAAAGCTAGTTTCCTTTTTCTTGTTTCCTTTGATTTGTCTTATACACAGCGGAAGTCGTAGAGCGAATGTTGGGCGCTTCATGCATTCGTGGTTCTGCCAACCCAATCCCGGGCAGTGGTCGGTAGTTTCTACATGAGTGAGATGAACGTGTCTGAGCCCAGGTGGATTGGAGTTAAGCGATATGTTGTCCCTGTGCCTAGGTGTCCTCAATAGGTGTGCAAAGACGCCACTTGCTGTAAAACAAAAAGCCCTGCACGTTGATGTGCAGAGCCTTGTTGAGTGAGTTGGAGAGTAGGGTTAGAGTGTAACCTTGTGCTTTCCACTCTCGTATTGCTTCGATTCAGTCTCACCTGGCAGTGTTACTGTTGCCGTTGCTCCCTCAGGGATGGTGAACTCCCACGTCCACTTGTCACCCTTGTAGCGCCAAGAGCTCTTTATCTTTCCTGCTGCGGAGTTGTACACTGCATCGAGGTGTCCGAGACGTTTATCGGGCTGTGGGCGCATGATGATATGCTTGAATCCTGGCTCTGCCGGATCGGCTGCAATACCAGCTGCTGTCTCCCATATCCACTGGCACACACATCCGTAAGCGTAGTGGTTGAACGAGTTCATGCCCTGTGGGCCCATGCCCTTGTCCTTCATGTAACTGTTCCAACGCTCCCAGATGGTGGTGGCACCGTTATCGACAGAGTAGAGCCATGACGGGTTCTCGCGCTGGAAGAGGAGTTCGTAGGCGATGTCGTTCATGCCGTTGTCTGTGAGTGTCTGCATGAGAATCGACGTACCGAGGAATCCGGTCTGCAGGCAGTTGCCGTGGTCCTTGAAGTTCTGCTTCAGACGTTCTATCATGTTCTCCTTTGCTTCGCCTTCCACGAGATTGTTCTTCAGGGCGAAGAGGGCAGGGGTCTGCATGGTGTTGAGTATCTCGGTCTTGAAAGTGCCGTCGGGATTAAGGAATGTGTCGCGCAGATAATTGCGAGCATCCTCTACCATCTGCTCATACTTTGCAGCGTCTTTTCCTGTTGCTGCTGCCATATCGCGCATCATGCCTGCATCGATAGCCCAGTAGGAAGCTGAGAGATAGTTCCAATAGACAACCGTCTCAGGACGTTTTTTCCCGTTCTCCCATGCGCGTCCGCTGCAACTCTCCAGAGGTTCGTAGCTAAGCCAGTCGGCCCACTGGTAGTCACCGTTCTCAGCGGCAAGTGCCTCGTGGCTGTACTTGGTGTCGTTGATGTGACCGATATACTTCTCCATAGCCTCCCAGTTCTCCTCGACGATGCTGTTGTCGCCGAACTGCTTCCACACGGTCCATGGTACGATGACACCTGCATCGGCCCATCCGAGACGCATCATTTCTTGGTTGCCAGAGCCATACTGTGCCACGGGAGCTACGCCTGGGAATCCTCCCTGCTCGCTTTGTGTGTCGCGCATGTCGCGCATCCATTTGTGGAAGAATTTGTCGGTGTTGGCAAAGAATGTTCCTGTCTCGGTGAATACCTGAGTGTCGGCAGTCCATCCGAGTCGCTCGTTGCGCTGTGGGCAGTCGGTAGGCACTGAGAGATAGTTGGAGCGCTGTCCCCAGATGGTGTTGGAGATGAGTTTGTTGATAGACTCGTCGCCGGTGGTAATGGTGCCAATTTCCATCTCCTTGGTAATTGAAGTGACGGGAATTGACTCTATCGACTTGATGACAACCTTGTCTGTAGCAGTAATCGATACGAAGCGATAGCCGAAGAAAGTACAGTGAGGATGATAGTCCACAAAGTCGTCGTTGGCTGCGAAGGTGTAGATGAGACGTATTCCGTCGTCGTCCATGCGGAGATTGTCGCGGTGAACGCTTCCCTCAGGCCCGTCCATGCCACGGCTCTCGGCACCATTGCCATCGTTGAGAAGCTCGCCAGGCAGACATGTGAGCACTGTGCCTTCAGCAGCCTTGAACTTGAATGACGGGACGGCAGCGCAGTTCTGACCGAAGTCCACGACGAGAGTCTCCTCTGGATTGATGGTTATCTCTGCACCAGGAGCATAGTCGTTAACGATAACAACTTTTCCATGCTCTTTCTGTTCCTTTGTTCCATCTTCCTTCGTTACCTCGTCTTTTGCGCCCTCAACATCTTTCCATGTGTATGCCTTCACTGGCTTCAGTGTGAGGTCGGTGCGCAGATAAACCTCTGCACCGTCAGATGGCAGAATCTCGCCAGCGAACTCAGTGTTCTCCTCTGGTGCTGCGAGTTTTTCAGGGGTCTCGAATCCTAACGGCTCACGGGCATCGTATTCCTCACCGTCGAAGATAGCTGCATGCTTCACCGGGCCTGCGATACCAGCCTTCCAGTTCTCAAGATCTGTGCCGTAGAACTTCTTCGTGCCATCTGCAAAAGTGAGCTCGAGCACACCGCGGAAAGCACATTTCTTACCAATCATGTTGTCTAATCCTCCAGGGGTGACAATCTTGTCAGCCCACCATCCTGGGGTTACCTGTACGGCAAGCTGATTGTTCTCACCGGCTTTGGCGATGAATAGATCGGTGACGTCGTAAGTGAATGAGCGCTTTGTCTTCTCGCGATGTGTGAAGCCAGGCTTCAGGAACTCGTCGCCGACAGGCTTACCATTGACATAGAGTTCATAGACACCCAGTCCGGCTGTCATCCATACTGCCTGTGTCACTTGCTGCTCGTTCTCGACATCAGAGACGAACCAGTTTGCTCCATCAGCGGCACGGTCAGAAGCATTAGGACCTCCTGATACCGGAGCATCGACAACAGAGATCCATTTAGATACATCCCAAGCTGATGCGTCGAGAGCATCAACTCGCTTTCCATTCTGCGATGTGGTTTTTGTACTACATCCCATTACAACTGCCATTGCAAAAGCAAGGCATGCGTAGATACTTGTTTTTTTTGTCATATTGTTTGGTTTATAATAAATAATTATGGATTCAGGTATTCCGGTTTAACTCTACACACTCCGGAGTTATGGCTTGAAAACAAACGGCACTCCGCTATGGAAACTCACTTTCTTTTTCTTCGTACCGATTCTCACGGTGTATTTCCCAGTGTGCTCAGGTAGTATTGTTGCCTCTTGCAGTTTGCCGTTTGCCCACTTAATATCGACTGTGTATCCACCTCTTGCACGCAGTCCTTTCACCTCACCGTCTTTCCACGAAGAGGGTAGTGCGGGGAGTAGATGAATCTCCCCGGCATGCGACTGCAACAACATTTCGGCAATGCCCGATGTGCCTCCGAAATTGCCGTCAATCTGGAATGGTGGATGAGTGTCGAACAGATTGTTTTGAGTTGACTTCGACAGCAGTGCGTTGACATTTTCGCCTGCTTCTTCGCCATCCATCAGTCGTGCGTAGAAGTTAATCATCCAGGCACGGCTCCATCCTGTGTAGAAGCCACGACGAGTAGCGGGGTCTTCGTTGTATTTACGGCGTCGCTCGATAGTCTTCCGTGCTGCAGCAAACAGTTCGGGATTCTTGTCGGTGAGTGTTGTTCCAGGGTGGAGTCCAAAGAGATGTGATACATGACGATGGCCAGGTTCCACCTCCTCGTAGTCTTCAATCCACTCTTGTATGGTGCCATAGCGCTTGCTCACCTTTATCGGAGGCAGTTCACCCAAAGCTTTCCTAACCTTTGTCGTGAAATCACTCTTGTCACCGACAATTTTGGCAGCCTGCAGACAAGCATTGAACAGTTCGTTGGTAATCTCAATATCCATTGTGGCACCATACGTCAGTCGGTACACTTTCCCGTTTGGCATCTTATAGGAGTTCTCTGGAGAGTTAGACGGTGCTGTGACTAGATGTCCGTACTTGTCTTTCACCATGAACGTGAGTAGGAACTCAGCAGCCTCTTTCATTGCCGGATAAGCCTCTGTAGCAAGATATTTTTTGTCGCAAGTAAATTGATAATGCTCCCACAGATGCAAGGTAAGCCATGGTCCTGCAATGGGGAATGTACCCCAGCTGACACCGTCGCTAATCGAAGTGTGACCGAACAGATCACTTACATGATTCACAGTCCATCCTTCAGCACCGAATGTCTTCCGTGCTGTCACACGACCAGGCTCACGTATAGCGTTTATCCAATTAGAGAAGGGGATTACTGTCTCTGACAGATTGCATACCTCTGCAGGCCAGTAGTTCATCTGAATATTTATGTTTGTATGATAATCGGAATTCCATGCCGCAAACATATCCTGGCACCATATTCCCTGTAGGTTAGCTGGTAGTTGTCCTGGAGCACGTGAACATCCGGCAAGCAGATAACGTCCGAACTGGAAATAGAGAGCTGCGAGAGCAGGGTCTTCTTTCCCTTCTTTCATTCTCGCAAGTCGCTCGTCGGTAGGTATGTCGTTCATAGCCTGATCGCCCATCTTCAGCGACACCCTGCCCATTATCTTGCTGTGTTCTTCGACATGTCTGCGCTTTAGTTCGGAATATGACATCTGTTTTGCTGCATTTATCTGATCGTTGCATTTCTTAGCGATGTCGATAGCGTGATTGTAGTTAAGCATTGAGATGTCGTAGTCGGTATTCATTGCCACGAGAACGACAACTTCATTGGCTTTGTTTACAAAGATGTAATTGCCGCCAGAGGTGATTTCTCCTCCGTTGTTAATAGCCATTATCTTCCCGGCAAACTTCATATGAGGTCCTACCTCGCCGCTTTGCTTTTCTGGCATGTCAATAATCTGCCCGCTCACCTCAAGACTATTATTGTCAACAGCTTTAGCTGATGCATCCTTTTTTCTGTCGTACGATATCTTGAATGTCAACGCACTTTCTTTGTCGGCAGATAACTTTATCACCACGATGTTGTCTGGTGCCGATGCGAACACTTCTCTTCTGTACTCTATACCGCCAGCAGTGAAACGGGTTGTTGATATACCATTAATCAAATCGAGACAGCGCTTGTAGTCCTTTACCCCGTCTTTGAAGAAATCCTTTTCAGAGTTACCCCCTGGTTCAAAGAAGTCGATATGTAATTCTCCGAACGATTGGTAAGACCTTATTCTCATTGGATCACCGGCAAGAATCTTATCAGCCAATGTGTTTGCCTCTTCGATATTGCCATCGAGCAGGAGTTGTTTTATCTCTCCGATTCTCGCTGCGGCATCGGCATTACCATCCTGTTTAGTACCAGCCCAAAGACTTTCCTCATTTAGTTGTATGGTTTCATACCACGGATTACCATACACCATTGCCCCTATACGGCCATTGCCCACAGGCAAAGCCTCGTTCCAATCTTTGGCTGCTTGCTTATACCACAATGTGTTCTCATTGTTTTGTCCGCTTATGCACAGCGACGCAAACAAAAATACGGATAATAGTAGTTTACGCATACGTTAATATGTTAATACGTTAATATGTTAATTTGTCATTTCATCTTGTTTTGCCATATAAATCGATAGTTAAAACGTCTGTTTGGAGCACTATCGCCATACAGGCAGAATGCAATGGGGTCAGTAAGTTCGCCTGGGTTGTCAGCCCATTTAAAGTCGAAGGAAATATTTTTGCCTTTCATTGACAACAGCGATAGTGGTATTTCCAACTCCATCTCGTTGCCATCGACAGCATAAGGTATCTTTGCTACTTCGCTCCACACACCATCGTCATACTTCATCAGCGTGGTAATATTTGAGCTCACTACCTTTTTATTAATTATATAGTCATAACCATACCATCCCGTTGCATTATTCTTGTCAGCATCGATGAGCAGCAACATCCAGTTGTCATTACCATTGGCTGTAAAAGGAGTTATTTCTTTATCTGTCTTTACATAAAACGCCACTTTACCATTAGTGGTAATCGCTACTTTAGCATCGTGAATGTCATTGCGTCCTGTAGAATTAACGTAATGCAGTCCGGCATAGCCATCAGCATCACGGTGAGTTACATCACCACGGGTATCCTTGTATGTAACGCTCACATTGTTCCAATCAACGAAGTTGCCATCAGCCTTAATCCTTCTCTTTCCATAGTTCACGGGTATCTCCCTAACTCCTTTGTATCGACGTATATTCTGTACCATCTGCATATAATAGTTGTCGGTATAGCCACCCTTCATAGGTTGTATTGTCCTGTTAAACTCAGCATTGTACTGATCGACAAATAAGAAAGAGTTGTTCCATCTGCCGAGGAACCAAAAATCTTTCCAGTTATATTTTCCTGCAGTCCATTCGTTCCAGTCGTTTAGATAAATAAACGGGGGATCTGCTTTTAAGGCATCATCCCATCTCTCTTGGAAATAGATACCATATGCTGTAGGATCTTTTACCGTTTTACCCAGCCATGGCACGTATGCTTCGATAGGCATGTCATATTCATTCAACTCAGGCTCGCCAAATTTTCTTGACCATGACTTACCTACACCTATGTGATCGTCGCCCATGGCAACGGGATGCTGTGCCGGTGTCACGGCAGCTTCTTCAATCTTGCCGTTATGTCTCGATACTAGTTTATCTGGAGACATATTTCTTATTATAGGGTCTGCCATTGAATAACCGAAACTCCAGTTGTCTTCCGTACCGATATACCTCTTGTTATACCATTCATAATATCCCCACCACATGTTTCGTAATGTGAAGAATTGCCGTATCTCCTCGGGATAGTCATTTGCAGAAGCCTCATAAGTGCCGTTGGCATCGTTTGATGGATCAGCATTATAAAGCAATAGCGGTTTTCCATCCCAATAGAACCACAACTCTTTATATTTGTTGGTTTTGTAGTAGCGTTCATAAAGTTGTTTTACTATATTCACAGGTCCGTTGTTATACGACCAGAAGACAAATTCTGGAGTCTGGTTACCTTCGCCTCGCATCTTTATCATTGTGGAGAATAGTGCTTCCCATTCATCCCAATAGCAGACACCATTTGTGACATCCATTACTAATACATCAACGCCAGCATCCTGTAGCATGGAAATATCTTTCCTTATTACCCATTCGTCACCGCTGAGGAAATAACCCATCTCAGGCTCACCCCAGTGATATGTTCCGTATTTCCATAATTTATTATCTGTCTGTGTACGTGCATTAGGGTCTGCAGTGAGTATTTTTGTGACATCGGTATATGGCCCCGCAATGTTGTGATTGTTGCGTGTATGCCATGTGATATAGAAGATGCCCACCTTCCGTTCGTGGTCGGTTTTCTTTAACCCTACAGAGTCGGCAGCAGGCATATTTCGTCCCAAAGCATCTGTTGCCACCCAGGTGTCACTCATAATGTCGTTCGCTGCTATATCTGCTTCAGCAGGTGGGAATATAGTGCTACTGCAAGAAGCAAGAAATATTGTAGCGATAATTATAAAAAACTTTGATTTCATATTAGATAACATTTCCTTGTAATCTGTTTCTATTTATTCGTCAATCTCTATGCTGACGGGTTTTAATAATCCAGAGTGCTGTAGTTCATCTGTCTTACTCCACGGCTGTATATTTGTCCATGTCAGTCTTTCGCTTGCCAGTAGTTTCTCATCAGCAATGAGACGGTTACGCCAGTTGTTGTAAACAGTTATTTCGATTCTGTTCTCACCCTGACGGACGTATGGTGTGATGTCAAGAGAGTAGGGGTGTGTCCATACACCTCCGGCATCGTGTCCGTTAATTTTCACTGTAGCAAGAACCATAACTTCACCTATATTCAGTTTAACGTGCGCATCCTTCCCAGGTTGCTTTTGCAGAATGAAGCTATTGGAGTATGTGGCATTTCCTGAATAGTATTTTATATCATCATCCTTTGCTAATGTCCAATCTTCAAGTTTTGTATATGATTTTGTGAATGACGGCTTTCCAGCAGACGGAGCAAAATAGACTTTCCAAGGCTCTCTATCGATAGTTATTTTTGTTGTATGTGATGCTTTATCACTTGCAAAAACAGCTTTATTGCAAAATACCACGAAGACACTCTCTAATTGTGCAAGGGTAATTTCTGCTTCTATACGATTAGATGTTTTGTTGCATTCTAAATAACGTGTCTCGCCTGTTTGTGGATTCCATAGCTCAGCGCAAGTCCATTTACTTGCTCTGAATGATAAATTAACTGTCCGTATTGAGTCTTCTTGGTTGGATATGAAATATATCTCACCTTCGTCGTTTAGTGTTCTGTGTATGAATTCGAGCGACGCCTGACCTGTGTAGCTGAAATCCGGTTCAATACTTTGATTGCGGAGTATGGTCTCTATCGGAGTACCATCGTTGTAAACCCTTCCATTACCACATTTTCCAGTGTTATTCCAGATTTGACTTGCAAGATTCCTTACTTTATTATCAGCATTAGGATAGTCTTGCATGCTTGGCGACTGTTGGGGGCGTGGACCGACAATAGTCAATCCTTGTTCTACAAACTGATGGATGCGCTCGAGAATCTGTGGACGCATAGTGGTTTGCTTAGGCAAAACAAGCAAATTATATGACATTCCGCTGTCGAGAATGAGTTTGCTATCAACTACTTTGCTGTGATTTAGGATAACATCACCATTAATGTAATCGAATGAATATCCTTTAGGAAGAGGAGGGGCACATGTTCCTGTCATCTTCGGCACATCTTCACCGATAAAGTATGCCACATCTGCAACATATCGCCCTTGCTGAAGCATCATGCTGCATCGTTTCAGATAGTCTATGAATGTTGTCATACCCTCAAACCAGCTGTTGTTGCGGTTGAACTCGTTGCCAAACCATGCATCGAGTCCGGGTTTTTTATTATCAGGTTGTGAGATAAACAGATGTAGAAGCGATGCGTTGATACCTTCGCAGAAGAAATGGTCGATGCGCTGTTTCATGAGTCGTGGATAGCGATTGAATTGTGCCCCTGCAGCTGTGCAGGACTCTGCCCATACCTTTTGTTTGCCATAGATATGTGCACATGATGAAGCTGCACGATTCTCAATATCGCCAAGTGACCCTTCACTCCAGAACTCTCCAGAAACTTCATCAGACTGACTTCCATAAATAAGAAACTCGCTTGGGAATCCCCAGTGGCCATAGTTCTCGAGCCAGCTCTTCATTCCATGTTGATTGCATTGTTGCCTCAATCCTCCTACGTAATCATATGCCACTCTGTCGGCAATCAAGCGACGTAAATCCCAAAGGAATCTGTCAGATTTATCCACACTCCCCACAACATTACCGTAAAGCGTAGGCAGATAGGGGATAGGATTATATGAATATGTTGACTGGAATACTGATGTCATATCGTCAGTCCAGTTAAGGCTACCTGTCTCATAACTGTCTTCAACAACAGTACTAAACGATGTCCTGTCTTGTGCAGGAACACGACGTAATATCTCACCGATATATGCATCGAAATGCGATGAAATGTATTTTTTGTTAATCTTATCCACTTCGAGACCTGTCCCCTCTGCAACAGCAGGTGAGTTTGTCACGCCTGTTGATTTCATGTATAATGTCGAGATAGTCCATTCACCTTGTGGCGCACTCCATACAATCTTGCCGTCGTGGATTTTTGATGACAAATCGATTATGTTGTCAGGGTTAATGTATAAATCCCTTGCACTTGCCTCGGCTGGTGTGTCCCACATATAATAGTCCCACATCGGCAGGGGATCTTGGAATACTTTTGAAAGAGATTTCTCAGCATATCTTTCTACGTAAGGCTTTTCGGAGATGGTAATGGTGAGGGATACATCAGGTGCAGCATTATCGAAAGATATTTCGAATTGACTACTATCTGTCTCAGGGATTGTGACAACACATGGTGCAAGCGGTTTGAAACCTACATTCAACCCTGTGTTATGTCTGTCGAATTCAAATGACTTTATTTCTTCTCCATTGCTTTCTAATCGCACATTGCTTCGATATGCTCTATCAGATTTTATCTCAATGGATCTTGCTGTAAAAGGCTTATCAAGAGTGAGTGTAATTCTCTTATTACTTGCATCGGGATGTATGGTCCATGTTTGTGATTGTGCTTTTATTGAAGGATATGCCAACACACTTATGATGCTACTTTTGTCTACTTTAGGCAACACTATCGTTTTATCTTCTCCATCACCAAAGATACTCTGCTCGTGTATTTCTGCATATTTCATGCTTTGCTGCGGAGTAATCCATGGTCCTCCCGACTGGCTCCACCCAGGGCAGTTGAACATTCCGATGTCGATACCCAACTCGCTTGCAGTTTTTAAAGCTTGATGTGTCGTCGTCCACCATTCATCAGAGAAAAGTTTGTGCTCGCCATAAGGCAGGTCGTCTGTTGAATGATTACCGATGAATGCACGATTTATGCCCACTCGCTTCATTGCTTCAAGATCTCTGACTACACCCTCACGAGTAACATTGTTGTTGAGCCAATACCAATATACTGCTGTTTGGATTGTATCAGGGATGTGTTTGAATCCAGCTTCTAATCTTTCAAACAGAGTAGTGGACGTCGTTTTTTTGTCATCAAACATAAACCAGTCGATGTTGAACAGATCATCGTTGCTGACATCGTTGCCTACATATTTCATACATAGGGCATGAACGCCTTTTGTCTTTTTAATTGGCACATTAACTATTTCGGAGTTAAGGCCAGCCTTGATATCAATAGTGGCTATTGGCTTCCCTTTAAAGTTGTCGGTATATAGTAGGATTTTGCCAGCAGATTTTGATGTCAGGCATATCGAGACATTTTTTGCTCCGCGCCCAAAGTCGATGTATTTCCATTCTGCATTATCGCCGTTTCGGATACACCCCAACTCCTCTATGTCGCCACGGTTGTACTTACGTTGTATTCTTACATTTCCATGCATTTTACATGCTATAGCAGCTGGTATTTTCTCAAAGGCATCAATCGGGCCACATGCCCCCTGCGAAGTCATCTCTACCTCGGGGATGGTACCGTCGGCATTGAACTTAATTGGTTCGATGCATGCCTTACGCATAGAGCGACTGGCATGTGTTGAACGATGATAGAGCACATACCATTTGCCTTTGTATTCAACCAATGAGCCATGGTTGTTCCATGTTTCAGGGTCGCATCCGGCATTGTCGATAATAACACCTTTATACTCATAAGGCCCGAATGGAGATGTTGCCATTGCATATCCCAAACATGTGGGACGCGAGTTGCGACTTATATCCGCAAAAATATAATAGTAGTATTTGCCCCGCTTTATCACATAGCTTCCTTCATGAAAGAAATGATTATCTTCATTCACAATGCCATCGACAATAGTCGATTGGTCGATAGTCTTCATGTCGGCATTCATTTTTGCACCTTTGGCAGAGAATTGCCCCCAGAAGTAATATGCTTGTCCATCGTCATCTATAAACACATTTGGATCAATCTGCTGAGGACCTTCAATCTTAATGCCATTATGGAAAGGCCCGACGGGTGATTTGCTTTCGGCTACGAACTCATCACCGTTTGGGTTTTCATAGTAAAGATAATACATACCGTTCTTATACATCAAGTCGGGAGCATACATTACCTTGTCGCATGAAAATGAATATCTGTTTAATGTCCAGTTACTTAAATCTGACGTCGATAGTACATGATAGTCTTTTGAGCAATACTGTTCAGGAGTAGTGTCGAGCGAGCCATAGATATATAGCCGTCCATCGGGTGCTACTCTCGATGTAGGGTCAGCAATATAAACTCCCATCGGACAGATAGGATTCCTCAACTTGGTAGTAACCCCAGGATTGTCCTCTAACTGGTATTCTGTTTCAAGCGGCTGTGCCACACACATTCCAGCACTTAGCACTATGCTTAATAGGATTGTTATCTTATTCATTGTAGTTATGGAGTTAAGGAGTTATGGAGTTAAGACATTACCTTCAGTTGTAATTATGGAGTTAAGGTGTTAAGGAGTTATGGAGTTAAGACATTACC
>CACZRN010000120.1 GCA_902783625.1 uncultured Prevotellaceae bacterium | reverse complement strand
GGCATATTTCTTTCCGCCGGCAGCAAAGCCGTCGTCGTAGATGCGCTTGTCGAGCACACGGCAGCGGTTCATCACCGATGAATAGTCACGCGCAAGCTCGTTGAATGCTGTGAAGATGGTCTTACCGTTGCGGGCCCAGTAGCCTTTGTAGCGGTAGTACATATATTCTATGTCGAGCACCTCGTCGTAGCCGATGAGTGCGAAGCTTGATGCTTCCTTGATCTTTCCGAAGTCGTGCACATACGCCAGCACCGGCATCTCGGCAACCTTGCGTGCCACTATCTTCTCACCAGCCTGTGCCAGCTTTCCTGTCAGTGCGAACGACGATACCATGTCTTCCTCTGTGGCAATGCTGACATCACCGTTGATTGCTGGCAGATAGAGGTATCCCCAGTCGATGCAGATGCCGTCGCCCTTCTTGGCGAGTATCGGCTGATCGATGGTTCCGGTCTTTGCATACTTCACACCTTCCTCGTTGACAATCGTGGTCACCGTGGGTTGGCTGATCTTGTTGACTGCTATCTCGGGCGATGCGCTGAGGTAGAACTGCACGTCGTGCTGCTTCTTGTCTTTCGCGCGTACATTATATGATATGTAGTTCACCGGAGTGGAGAGCAGGTCGAGGTTGTCGATGAGCATCGGGGCGGTGAACACGAGGTCGAGCAGCACGGGGCCACACTCCATTGTGTAGTATGTGTTCGTTGCGAGCACGCTGACAGATTTCTGCACAGCCTGCTTCATCTCCACTGATTTCTTGATAACATTCTTATAGATACCGAAATCGACGTATGCTCCGCCATTGGTATTGTGGCAGTGTGCAGCGATGACGTTCTTACCTGGCTTCAACAGTCCTTTCAGGTTTCCGTCGAGGTGTTTCACCACTCCTGTGCGCCATGTCTCGCCGGTGTTCACCACCCTTGTGCCGTTGATGTAAAGTTCGAACACATCATCGTGCGAGTAGCACAGATAGAGGTCGGCGGCAGCGGCGGCAGCATCGATGTCGATTGTCCTGCGCACGTAGATATCGGAGTTTGTTTCAACCCAACGTGTTCTCACGTGTGGATATTCGCCCTGTGTTCCGAATGCTCCTCTGGCGTCGCTCCATTCAGATGCGTCGAAATCAGGCTTTTCCCATCCTGCGGCTGGTTTCCAACGTGTCACCTTTGCATGCCATGCTCCTTGATCGGCCATTGCTGCAACAGGCTCAAGAACATACTCTTTCTCTGCTCCCATGAAGCGATAGAGTGTGCCATCGACACGCAGCAGACCGGTGAGAGGCATCTCATCGTCGGTCCAGTGACGGGTAGTGCCTTCGGTCAGCTTATCGTAGGGCGACCAGATAGAGAAATAGGGGTCGTTGACAACGATGGGCACAGAAGGCAGACGAAGTGCTGTCGCCTGATAGGGCGAGAACACTTCCTGAGTCTGAGCACCAATAGTAAGGGTGGCAAGCAGTGCCACAATGGTTAAGAAATTTCTTTTCATCAAATATTAGGTTTTTAGCGTTTTGCGTTCTTTAAAAGTTCGATTTTGCCGTCGTCGATCAGTTTCAGTATCAACTCGCCGAAGAGTGTGTTCTGCCATGCGAACCACGAGCGGGTGAAGTCTTTTGCATTGTTCTTGTTGAACGACTCGTGCATGAATCCTGTGTCGGCATCGGTGCGCTGCAGTGTCTCGAGGCACCATTTTATCTCGGCATCGTCGTTGCTGGTGAATGCTCTCATCATTATCGACATCGGCCATATCATGTCGTAACCGATATGTGGTCCACCTATTCCCTCTCCTGCCGTACCGCGGAAGAAGTATGGATTATCCTCACTCCACACGAAGCGGCGGGTGTTTTGATAGATGGGATCGTCGGCAGGTACATCGCCAAGATAAGCCATTGCCAGCAGGCTGGGCACGTTGGCGTCGTCCATGAGCAAGTGGTTGCCGAAGCCGTCAACCTCGAAGGCATAGATCTTGCCATACTTCGGATGGTCGTAAACGGCATATTTCTTCAGTGCCATACTCACCTCTGTGGCGAGCGAAGCGCACTCCATTGCCAAGTCTTCGCGCTTGTTTACCTTTGCCAGTATCTCCGAAGCCTTGAGCAGGTTGCTCACTGCCATGAAGTTCGAAGGGATGAGATAGAGGAATGTGGTGGCATCGTCAGATGGACGGAAGAACGAGGCTATCAGTCCGCAAGGTTTTGCGGGGTTGCCGAGCCCGTTGTTCGACACTGTATCCAACTGACGCTCAGTCACTCTCTGGAAGTGGTATGGTCCCACACCATCCTTGCGCTGCTGCTCACGGAAGGTCTTCAGGATGTTGGCAATTGCCTGCAGCCACTCGTCACCGAATATCGAGGCGTCGCCAGTCACCTGCCAGTAGTGGTAGGCAAGGCGCAGAGGATAGCAGAGCGAATCGATCTCATACTTGCGCTCATGCAGTCCGGGCTTCATATCAGTCATATCCTTTGCCCACTCTCCGTCTTTCATCTCCATGATGAATGCGTTGGCATAGGGGTCGAGATTGATGCACTTAAACTGACGGAGTATCACCCCGCGGAGCATCTTCTTCAGCTCGGGATCGCTATTTGCGAACTGCACATACGGCCACACCTGCGCACCTGAGTCGCGCAGCCACATAGCGTGAATGTCGCCTGTGTACACGTAGGTATCCTCATCGCCGTCGAAGTGAACGGTGGTGTCGAGCGTGTTGGGGAAGCAGTTCTCAAACATCCAAGCCAGATAGGGGTTGTCTTTCAGGAGCTTCTTCACTTCCTTCACCTTCTTGTCGATGGCTTTCGACACGAAGAGTCGCTCGGCGGGAGCCGGACGGTTGCTTACATACTTGGTGTTGTCGTTTTGCTCTACAGGCAAAGTAGCGCCCGTGAAGGCATCGATAGCAAAAGCATTAGCCGATGGCATCATCAAAGCAACGGCCACAAAGGCAATAATTGTTATGTTCTTCTTCATCATTGTTGTTAAGTCGTTGAACAATAGGCTGTTGACGATTTATTTACACAATAAAGAAAATATTTTTCTTTAGGGTTACACTTATTAACGCTTCAAAATTACCAATAAACTTTAAAAATTCCAAAAAAACGAGGAGAAAAATTTAAATAATTTCACAAAAATCGAGTTTGGGCGATTGTGTGCGCACACGAGAAAGCGGATTTCTTTAGTGTAGAGTGGAGAATGTAGAGTGGAGAGTGTCACTTCGTGATAGAAATCAAACAAAATCATAATCAAAATCTATCAGTTTCTTTTACTGTCGATGCCGTTAGGTATGCAGATCTTCCTCGACTTTCACATACCAGCCATGGCTGGCTACCACTATCCGGTACCTAAGGCACCGATTAATAGAACGCATAGTTGCTGCATGTGTCAACCATTGCTTAACATTTCGAGAATAGTGTGCCAGAGGCACATCGATAACAGTTGCCAGCTACGCAGTGGCTGGGGTTTAGGTAAAAAAGAAAAAAGCGTGCCTTTAGGTACGCGACAGATAAGACCACTGTGGGTTAGTGCCACATGTGTTCCAACCGCGTGATAATAATTGCCTGTCCACTACATGACAATTTTGCTAGCAAAATTTCGAATAAAGAGGCTCTTTAATGGCAATAAAAGGCCCAGTTAATGACAATTTTGCTAGCAAAATTTTTGTCAAAGTTTTTGTCAAGTAAGCAAGGATCGTGCGGAGTGTCACTTCGTGACAGAAATCTAACAAAATCTTAATCAAAATCTATCAGTTTCTTTTGGGTGTTTTCTATTGACTTTTTATACCACCTCTGACGAGTACCACCACCCCTGCCCCTCCTCCAAAGGAGGGATTTGGAGCCCCTTGATAAGGGGCGGACGTAAGGCAGGGATGTCACTTGCTTACCACCACCCCTGCCCCTCCTCCAAAGGAGGGGAAACGCGAATTGCTCGTTGCTTGAGATAGGAACGCTGCATAAGATGTCTCAGCGCGGAACTTCCCCTCCTTGTTGAGGAGGGGGGGGTGGAAAACTGGGGTGGTGGAAAGATCAGGGGGGGGGATAAAAGGGAAGGTGATGGCCGGGGCAGGACATGTCAGAAGGTCGGATGATGAGTGAGGGAAGAGGGCGTTTTTTACAATTTTTGCCCATTTCATCGGGAATTTTTCGAGAAGAGAGAGAAAAAAAGGAAGGGGAAAAAAGGTGATGAAGTATGCTAAATCGATGTTTTTTAGTCGCCTGCGGCGAGAAATCATTTAAATCTATAAAACCAAACAAATCTATTTTGAAAGATTTTGAAAAAGATTTGTAAGATTTCTGTCACGAAGTGACACTCACTATCAAGGATTTATCGGGAAAGGCATTGGACTTTTTTCTTAAGATAGACAAAAAAAGCGGGGCGCTTGTAGCGCCCCGCTATGAATATGGTTAGTAATGGAGATTACTTAACAACCTTCTTACCATTGATGATGTAGATACCCTTTGGCAGGTTCTTGCTATTCATCTTGCGGCCCTGGAGGTCGTAAATCTCTTCCTTACCAGTTGTTGTCTGTGTCTCAACATCCTTCACACCAGTAGCTGTTCCCATTGCTGAGAGGCGAAGGTCAAAGTACTGTCCACCCCAGTTTTCCTGGATGTAGACACAAAGCACATTCTTACCATCCTGGAGCAGGTCGAGTGGAATAGGCTCAGCATAGTTGACAACCTCTGTTCCACCGTTCGGGAAGGAGCTCTCGCCAGTGCTTGAGAGGTAATCCCATTTATTCATGTCAGATACATTACTACCATCATTCCAGTTGTCAACCTGAAGAATCAGCTCACCATTCAGATATACCCAGTAGGTATCGTCGTGGAGTGCCTGGAAGATAAGCTCATCGATACCGTCTGCCTTGTCGATAACGAATGGCATACGGATCTGGTATGCGTTGTTCTCACCGCCCCAGTATGTGTTATAGTTACCAAAGTCACCCATTGGCAGAG
>CACZRN010000119.1 GCA_902783625.1 uncultured Prevotellaceae bacterium | reverse complement strand
CTCTTCCCATCCCGAACAGAGAAGTTAAGCCCGCTTGCGCCGATGGTACTGCGATGCAATGTGGGAGAGTAGGTAGCCGCCTTTTTTTCATGAGGACCTTGGTTCACACAACGAACCGAGGTCCTCTTTTTTTGTTCATACATTGTTGATAAAATTCATCGTTAGTCATAGTTCGGAGATGTATATTCAGTTGGTTGTTAAATATTTTCTATAAATATTCTTAAAAAAAGTGGGGTTTATTGTGCTTTTGCTTATATTTGTAGTCAATATTGTCGAACAATTTAAAATCTAACGCAAATGAAAGTATTACTTGTTATTTTGGTAATTGTTGTGCTGCTTATCATGTTCTGTGTCAGCATTTACAACAATTTGATTCGTCTTCGCAACAATCGCGAAAACGCTTTTGCCAACATTGATGTTCAGTTGAAGCAGCGCTTTGATCTTATTCCTCAGCTTGTTGCATCGGTTAAGGGTTATGCCGAGCACGAGAAGGAAGTGTTTACGAAGGTTACCGAGGCACGCTCTGCCGCTATGAATGCTCAGTCCATCGGCGACAAGATTGCGGCCGACAATGCTCTTACTAATGCCTTGTCTGGATTGAAGGTGTCGCTTGAGGCATATCCCGAACTGAAGGCAAATGAGAATTTCCTGCAATTGCAGAACGAGATTGCCGATATCGAGAACAAGCTCTCGGCCGTACGTCGCTATTTCAACACCGCAACGCGTGAGTATAACAATGCTGTCCAGACATTCCCGTCGAATATCTTTGCCGGTATGTTTGGATTCCATCGCGAGCCGATGTATGAGATTCCACAAGAGGACCGTCCTAACTTGGAGAAAGCTCCAGAGATAAAGTTCTAAGCTGATGAAATATGTAGGAATACGCACGCAGATACATCGCAACAACAGAAATAGTTTTCTTTTGCTGCTGATGTTTCCCGTCATCATTTTGGCAATGGTGTGGGTATTTCTCTTGTTGCTCAATTATTTCGGTGGCGGATATTACGACAACTACGGGAACTATGTGACAGGTGTCGATTTCGATCATGTCATGCAGTCGTTCCTTTCGGCATTGCCATGGGTTATCGGCGCTGTCGCGCTGTGGTTTGCTATTGCATATTTCTCTAACACTGCAATGATAAGCCGTGCCACGGGTGCCCGTCCTTTGGAGCGCAGAGAGAATCCGCGGGTGTATAACATCGTAGAGAATCTGTGCATGACCTGCGGTATGGACATGCCGAAGATAAATATCGTCGATGATCCGCAGCTGAATGCCTATGCCAGCGGAATAAACAAGGATTCGTATGCTGTCACCCTGACCACGGGAATCATCAATCTTCTCAGCGACTCGGAACTTGCCGGAGTGATAGGTCACGAGCTGACTCATATCCGCAATCGCGACACCCGTCTGCTCATCACGAGCATTGTCTTTGTGGGCATTGTGTCGACAGTGATGAGTGTGGCCGTGCGCCTGCTTTACAACAACTTCATCTACGGTGGTCGCTATGTCAGTCGGAGCAACAACAGCAGCGAGGGCAATGGCGGTCTTTCTTTCGTCATTGTGCTCTTTGTGGCTGCGGTGTGCAGCGGCATTGCTTATATCTTCTCGCTTCTCACCCGCTTTGCCATTTCTCGCAAACGCGAATATATGGCCGATGCCGGTGGTGCTGAGCTTTGCGGCGATCCGCTTGCATTGGCTTCGGCGCTGAAGAAGATTTCGGCAAATCCAGGTCTCGACGCTGTGAAAGAGCCCGACGTGGCACAACTGTTTATAATGAAGCCCGACGAGATGAAGGAGGGAGTGATGGGGTTCATGAACTCGCTCTTCAGCACCCATCCCGATCCGGCGAAGCGTATAGCCATTCTCGAGCAGTTCTGACCGGTTCGATGCCAGAGACTCGCACCGGGCGATACACTTAGGCTTTCATCTTTCGTCAATATGCTTTGGACGAATGGTGAAAGCTTTTCTTTTGCATGAATAAATGACTGTTGACCGGAAGGGATATTACCCTGTAGAAAATTTTGCTAGCAAAATTTTCATTAACTGGGCACTTTATTGGCATTATAGAGCCTCTTTATTCGAAATTTTGCTAGCAAAATTATTCTTGAGTGAATCTATATAATAACAAAGAACACATATTTGATTCACTCAACATGCTGTGTAATACTGACAGCATGTGGGAAATGAGGAGAAAATCCTATTGTTAAAACGCCGGAGTGGCAGTCGGTTTTGGCGGATTGTTATACTCCTTGGCCGTTATGGTACGCTCGTAGAGCACTTTTTCGGGTGCCTTCTCAGAGTGTATTACGAAGCGGAAGGAGAACTCAGCTGCCTTCAGCTTCTCGATACTTGCGTCGTCGGCAATGGTCTGCGCCAGTCTGCTGTTGAGTTCGCCGCCATATTGCGCTATAAACTCCGCGCTGTCGTATTCGCCGGTCAGCGTACAGTAGTAGGTGTAGGTCTTCGTTGCCTTGTCGAACGCCACGCTGTCGGTTCGCGAATTGTTCACCACAGGAGTGGGACAGTAGCGCGCGGTGTATTCGCGTGCCTCGCGCTCGGCACGGTCTTCAAGACTCTCGTTGCAAGCCACCAGAACGAGCGCGGCAAGCAGGGTTAGGAGTGGTTTTCTCATATTTTTTATCTTATTTGCGACAAAATTACTTATTTTTCGCAGGAATTGTGTAATTTTGCTTTCGAAAATGGAAAATTTACTTTTTCCGGATAAAGAACCGACAATCTGATGAACAATATAAGAAACTTCTGCATTATAGCCCATATCGACCATGGCAAGTCGACGCTGGCCGACCGTCTGTTGGAGCGCACCAATACGATAGCGATAACAGAAGGTCAGATGCTCGACGACATGGACTTGGAGCGTGAGCGCGGCATAACCATCAAGAGCCATGCCATACAGATGGAGTATGGCCTCGACGGTCAGACCTATCAGCTCAACCTCATCGACACTCCGGGGCACGTCGACTTCTCCTACGAGGTGTCGCGTTCCATTGCCGCGTGCGAGGGAGCACTGCTGGTGGTCGATGCTACGCAGGGCGTGCAGGCGCAGACGATATCAAACCTCTACATGGCAATCGAGCACGACCTTGAGATTATCCCCGTGATAAACAAGATAGATATGCCCAACGCCATGCCCGAGGAGGTGGAAGACGAGATTGTGGAGCTGCTCGGCTGCTCGCCTGATGAGATTATCCGTGCTTCGGGAAAGACCGGCGAGGGCGTCGATGACATCCTGCGCGCCGTGGTTGAGCGTGTCCCGGCACCCGTCGGCGACCGCGAGGCACCGCTGCAGGCACTCATCTTCGACTCGGTCTTTAATTCATTCCGCGGCATCATTGCATATTTCAAGATAGTGAACGGAGTCATCCGCAAGGGCGACAAGGTGAAATTTTTCAACACCGGCATGGAATATACTGCCGACGAGGTGGGCGTGCTGAAGATGGACATGGTGCCACGGCAGCAGATGGGAGCAGGCGAAGTGGGATATATCATCAGTGGAATAAAAGACGCCAAGGAGGTGAAGGTGGGCGACACAATCACTCATGTGGCACGGCCCTGCACCGAATCGATATCAGGATTCCAGGAGGTGAAGCCCATGGTGTTCGCAGGAGTGTATCCTATTGACCCTACCGACTACGAGAACCTGCGCGCATCGCTCGAGAAACTGCAGCTCAACGATGCTTCGTTGACATTCATGCCCGAGTCGTCGGTAGCGCTTGGATTCGGATTCCGTTGCGGATTCCTCGGATTGCTGCACATGGAAATCGTGCAAGAGCGACTCGACCGCGAGTTCAACATGGACGTCATCACCACCGTGCCCAATGTGTCGTATATGGTTTACGACAAGCAGGGTGGGGTGAAGGAAGTGCACAATCCGTCGGGGTTGCCCGAGCCAACAGCCATCGAGCATATCGAAGAGCCATATATCCGCGCAAGCATAATCACCACATCCACCTTTATTGGGTCGATAATGAAACTCTGTCTCGACAAGCGAGGCGAACTGCTGAAGCAGGAGTTTGTGAGCGGCAATCGCGTGGAGCTGCACTTCATGCTGCCATTAGGTGAGATAGTCATCGATTTCTACGACAAACTGAAGTCGATAAGCAAAGGGTATGCCTCGTTCGACTATCATCTTGCCGGCTATCGTCCTTCGCACCTTGCCAAGGTTGACATCCTGCTCAATGGTGAGCCTGTCGATGCATTGTCAACCCTCACACACCACGATAATGCCGTGGCGCTCGGTCGCCGCATGTGTGAGAAACTGAAAGAACTAATTCCTCGTCAGCAGTTCGACATTGCCATCCAGGCAGCCATCGGTGCGAAGATAATTGCCCGCGAGACCGTGAAACAGGTGCGCAAGGATGTCACCGCCAAGTGTTACGGCGGCGACGTGAGCCGTAAGCGCAAACTGCTTGAAAAGCAGAAGCGCGGAAAAAAACGCATGAAGCAGATAGGAAACGTGGAGGTGCCGCAAAAGGCTTTCCTCGCCGTACTGAAACTAGAATAAGAATAATAACCTCATAAAAGCTTTCTACATATGAAAATCCCAGTAAACACAAGAAGAGACATTGCACGCGAACTTGCTCGTCGATACAGTACGATGACACACGATGAACTCGATGTGCTCGAAAGTATCCTCGTGCCAATGAAATTTGCAAAAGGAGAGATGATATTGCGCGAGGGCGAGACCTGTCGCAACATCTATTATCTCGACCATGGACTGATACGTCAGTTCTATTTCCGCAACGACAAAGAACTTACCGAGCACATCGGATGCGATCATTCTATTTTCATGTGTATTGAAAGTCTTTTCCGTGAGGAACCGACTCGCTTGCAGGTAGAAGCGTTGGAGCAGTCGATAGTGTGGGCATTGCCGAAGGTTGATCTTGAACGTGTGGCGTTGCACAACGTGAACATCCAGATGATGTATCGTAAGATTCTCGAGGAGAGCCTGATAATCTCTCAAGTGCATGCCGACTTAGTGCGATTCGAGACAGCTCAGAACCGCTATCGCCGCATGTGCAAGCTTCACCCGCAGGTGGTGTTGCGCGCACCGCTCGTGTATATCGCAAATTATCTGCAGATGACGCCCGAGACGCTGAGCCGTGTGCGTGCTGCGACACTATACGACTGATAGGTCGACACAACTACCTGAAACTGACAGTATAAAAGAACCGACGTCCCCTACGATATACAATCAAAGGGAACGTCGGCTTTGTTTTTTATTATTGAGAAAAAGACTTCTTAGGTGTAGAGATATCTTTTAATACTCTTCTTCGGTGTCTTGGCAAACTCTTCTTCGCGAATCTCTATTGCGCTTATCTTGCTGTATGAAGGCATCTGTGCGTTCAGGTCGATGCGATTTTGCTCCATCATGCGCTCAAGTTCAACGCGGGTGAGCCCCATCGATTTTGCCTCGTCGAAGTCGGGAAATACAATGCCCACAAGTTTCTCGTCGCGCTGCACAACCACGCTCTCTGCAACAAGAACCAGCGAGTTGAGTTTGTCCTCAATTTCTTCGGGATAGATATTCTGTCCGTTGGCTCCGAGAAGCATATTCTTCGACCGGCCTTTTATGAACACGTTGCCATCGGCATCCATCATTCCTAGATCACCGGTGTGGAACCATCCGTTCTTGTCGATACATTCGGCGGTAGCCTCGGGGTTCTTGTAGTATCCGAGCATCACGTTCAGACCGCGGCACAGAATCTCGCCAGGGATATTCTCGGGGTCTGGGCTGTCAATGTGAACCTCCATATGGAGTGCAGCCTTTCCACAAGAGCCTGGAACAAAGTACTTCCAGTCGGCATAGCAGATGATAGGAGCACATTCTGTTGCACCGTAGCCGACGGTGTAGGGGAATTCAATCTGTCTCATAAACGATTCCACCTCTTGGTTGAATGCTGCGCCACCCACGATGACCTCATAGAAGTTACCGCCAAATGCGGTTGTCACTTCCTCGCAAATCTTCTGGTTCACCATCTTGTTGATGACAGGCATGCCAAGCAGCAGTCGCATCAGGTTGCCTTGTATCTTCGGGAACACACGCTTCTTTATTATCTTCTCAATAATCAACGGCACTGCGATGACGATTGCAGGCTTTATGTCGGAGAAGGCTTGAGCGATAATTGCCGGAGAAGGCACACGTGTGAGGAAGAAGATGTGGCAACCGTGGATGAACTCGAAGATGAATTCGAATGCCATTCCATACATGTGGGCCAGCGGAAGGATGCTCAGCGTGTTGCTGCCTGTCTTCACATGATCTCTGCCTATTACGTCCATGGCAAAGTCGTAGTTGCTCCACAGGGCGCGATAGGGTATCATCACCCCCTTCGAGAATCCAGTCGTTCCGCTTGTGTAGTTGATCAGGGCCAGTTCCTCGGGACTTTGCTCCTTATAGTAGTTCACGTGCTCGCGACGGAAATACTTGGGGTATTTCTTTCCGAACATCTCGTTGAGATGCTCGCGTGCATAGGTCAGTTTGTCGGTGCGTGAGAGTGTGAGCGAGTAATCGGGAATGTATATGATTCCTTCCAATTCGGGCATTTTCGTCGGGTCGATGATTGTTGCCACCACGTCGCCCACAAACAGCAGTTTTGCCTCAGAGTGGTTTACGATGTTGTGTATCTGCTCTGCCGTGAACTCGTGCAGTATCGGCACTGCCACAGCTCCGTAGGTGAGAGTGGCCAAGAAGGCAGCTGCCCAACCCGAACTATTGCGTCCACACAGCGCTATCTTGTCGCCGCGAACCACACCGCTGTTCTCAAACATTATGTGAAGTTTCTCGATTTTGCGCGCTACATCGTGATATTGCAGCGTGGATGAATGATAGTCAGTGATAGCATCATTGTCCCAATTCTTAATGATACTCTTCTCTATCAGTTCGTTAAAACATGGTATTTCCATATTTGATTTTTATGTATCTTGTCTTAGTATTAAGATTCGATGTTTTTTTAAAACTATTATTAGTAAAAAATGGAAATGAAGTGCTGTGATTTGCACAATTTCCAAATTTTTGTGCAAAGGTAATATCTTATTTGCACAAAACCAAAACTTTTGTGCAATATATTTACTCTTTTAACAAAAAAAGATGTTTTAAGACATAAAATCAGTCAAAACGGACAGATTTCGATGGGTTAACCTTCGCTACAATCATGGCCGGTGCAAGGAGTGCGACTATACAGATGACGAAAGTCACGATGTTGATAATGATGAACTGTCCGATGGGAAATTCCACCGGCACGGTATCTATGTAGTAGGTTGCCGGGTCGAGTCCTACGAGTCCGGTTGCTTTCTGCAGTGCGAGCAGCGCCAACGCTATGATATTGCCCCATAGCAGTCCACGTCCCACCACAATGGCAGCGAACCAAAGGAACACCCTGCGCAACTGACTGTTCTGCGCGCCTTGTGTTTTCAGTATTCCTATCATCTGAGTGCGCTCGAGTATGATAATCAGCAGTCCCGATATCATCGTTATTGCAGCCACAGCCGCCATCAGCGCCAGTATTATCAGAATGTTTATGTCGAGTAGGTCGAGCCACGAGAATATCTGTGGACTCAATTCGTAGATAGTCTTCGATGAATATGTGCCGCCGTAGTCGTCGACGGTGCGGTTCACATTATTTATAATATACTCTTCAGTCTCGCTGATGTATTTGCTGTCGCTCAGTCGCAGCTCAACCCCGCTCACCTGATCGTCTTCCCAGGCGTTCAGGCGTCGGCATGTATAAAGGTCAGTGAAGCAGATAGCATCGTCGTACTGCGCCAGATGAGTCTCATAGATTCCGCTTACCGTCAGCTTTCGTGCCCGTGGCCCTTTGTCGTCGATGAAGTAGGCAAATATCCTGTCGCCAGTGTGCAGTCGCAGTTTGTCGGCTATGGTTTTCGATACAACCATTTTGCCGGTGCTTTCCTTGTCGGAGAATGTCGGCATCAAGCCCTCTGTCATGTTACGGCTGATGAACGTGGTGTCGTAGTCGGGGCCGATACCTTTCATCATCACCCCGAGGAAGTCGTTGTCGGTCTTCAGCACCCCTTGCTTATATGCATAGCGGCTCAGCTTCTGCACGTGCTCCATGCCGCTGAGCATGTTGAGCATCGAGTCGTTCATCTGGATGGGATAGTTGTTTCCCGACTGTAATGAGACGAAGTCGGCCACCACTATGTCGCTTCCGAATCCTGCGATACGATTGCTCACGGTGTGCTTGAATGCGTTGACGATGCTCACCGAGATTATCATCACAGCCAGAGAGATGGCCACTCCTGCCGTGGCTATCTTCATTGCCGGTCGCGACACCCTGCGTCGGCTGTCGTCGGCTGAATAAATCTTGCGAGCTATATAAAGCGTCAGGCTTTTCATTCGCTGTGTTGGCGGATAGTCGGTTACATGTCGGTTGTCCTGCCGGGATATGCTTCGAGTGCTTTTCTGAGCACCACGAGTGCACGCTCAAGATCCGACTTTTTCAGCACGTAGGCTATTCTCACCTGGTCGCGCCCTGCGCCTGGAGTGGTGTAGAAGCCTGCTGCCGGAGCCGTCATCACCGTCTCGCCTTCGTAGTTGAACGATTCGAGACACCATCGGCAGAACTTCTCAGAGTCGTCCACCGGCAGTTTGGCAATGGTGTAGAATGCTCCCATTGGTATTGGCGAGTAAACGCCCGGTATGCGGTTCAGTCCGTCGATGAGGCATTTGCGTCGCTCGACGTATTCGTCGTACACATCGCGATAATACTCTTCGGGAGCCTCGAGCGATGCCTCGGCAATTATCTGTCCGATGAGTGGGGGAGAGAGTCGTGCCTGGCAGAACTTCATCACTGCGGCCCTCACGTCTTTGTTCTTCGTGATGAGCGCGCCGATTCGTATGCCGCACTCCGAATATCTCTTCGAGACGGAGTCGATAAGTATCACGTTCTGCTCAATGCCTTCCAGATGACAGGCGCTGATGTATGGCGAGCCGGTGTAGATATATTCTCGATACACCTCGTCGGAGAACAGGTACAGGTCGTATTTCTTCACGAGGTCGCGTATCTGGTTCATCTCGCGCCGTGTGTAGAGGTAGCCCGTGGGATTGTTTGGGTTACAAATCATGATGGCGCGTGTGCGCTCGTTTATCAGTTCCTCGAATTTCTCAACCTTCGGCAGCGAGAAGCCCTCTTCGATGGTAGTTGCTATTGTCCGAATCTTCGCTCCTGCCGATATGGCGAACGCCATGTAGTTGGCATAAGCCGGTTCGGGCACTATTATCTCGTCGCCCGGGTTAAGGCAACTCATGAATGCGAAGAGCACAGCCTCTGATCCTCCCGACGTTATGATTATGTCGTCGGCATCGACGTCGATATTGTATTTCTTGTAATATTGTGTGAGTTTCTCGCGATAAGAGAGATATCCCTGGCTGGGCGAGTACTCCAGTATGGTGCGGTCGATGCTCTTCAGCGCATCGAGTCCAGCCTGCGGAGTGGGCAGGTCGGGCTGTCCGATGTTCAGATGATACACCTTCACCCCTCTCCGCTTGGCCTCTGCAGCCAGCGGGGCGAGTTTTCTGATAGGCGATTCGGGCATCTCAAGGCCGCGTACAGATATTTCGGGCATTTCTTTTATAGAATGATAATTCAAAGCGCAAAATTACTCATTTTTGTTGACAATGTAACCCTACTGGCAAAAAAACTTCGTTTTTTCATATTTTTTTAGCTGCTTTCGAGTTGATTATATCAAGCTGATGTCGCTGATAAAACTGATTCGTTGCCCTGCATAAACGTGATGTTTTATCCCTTAGCGATGTCTTCTGAAAATTTTGCTAGCAAATTTTTCATTAAAGAGCCCATCTAATGGCATTAAAGAGCCTCTTTATTCGAAATTTTGCTAGCAAAATTTGCGTCAAGGAGACATGGAGACAAGGAGTAGCGACCTTGCTGTCAGTGTATCTTGCTTCGCTCAACAGGTCTGCAAAGTGTTACAGGACAAATGCCAACAGCCATAATATTGCCCTTGTTTTTCATGCAATTTGCAGTCTGATTTCAGTTTTTTCGTGGAAGTTTGCAACGAAGATGCACATATATTCTTTTTTTTTCTTAATTTTGCGCTGTCTTACATCAAATTTATAATTAGAAGTAAACGGAATTTGAAAATGATAAACCCCGTATCTCTGATACAGTTGAAGGCGTTTGCCCGTCAGGATGGCGCCATAGTGGGCCTGTTGTGGACGGTTAGCTTTGCGCTGATGATACTGTTTCCGGCAAATGCTTTGTCGGCATTGATGGCTCTCTCGACGCCGTTTGTTGTTGCGTGGCGACTGAAATCGTTCCGCGACGATGCACTCGAAGGACACATCTCGTTCCGACGTGCCTTTGCCTATACGGTCTATACTTTCTTCTATGCGTCGATCATCTTCGCCCTCGTGCAGGTGATTTACTTCCATTTTATGGATCACGGCACGTTTTTCAACATGCTCCGTACGGCCATCGCGCAGGGTGCCGACGTGTATCGTGAAGCCGGGCTCGATGTTGATGGGCTCAGTGCATCGATAGATACATTCCAGCAGCTGGGAGCGGTGAACGTGGCGTTTATGTTCATGTTGCAGAACATAATGATAGGATTTCTGCTTGCGTTGCCTATCGCAGCGATTATGAGGAAGGGGTAAATGAGAATATGTAATATTAATCGATATGGATACAATTGTTAATATAAACAACGAGATATGGCCCGACATCAGTGTCGTGGTGCCTCTCTATAACGAGGAGGAATCGCTTCCCGAGCTGTATGAATGGATAGAGCGAGTGATGAACTCAGAGGGCTACACCTTCGAGGTTATCTTCATCAACGACGGCTCCACCGACCGTTCTTGGGACGTTATTGAGGAACTCGGTCGCCGCTCCGACAAGGTGCGTGGCATTAAGTTCCGCCGCAACTACGGCAAGAGTCCTGCGCTCTACTGCGGATTCAATGCTGCCAGAGGGCGCGTGGTGATAACAATGGATGCCGACCTGCAGGACTCGCCCGACGAGATTCCAGAGCTCTACCGCATGATTACCGAAGACGGCTACGACCTCGTGTCGGGGTATAAGCAGAAGCGTTACGACCCACTGTCGAAGACTATTCCAACGAAACTCTTCAATGCTACGGCGCGGAAGATAAGCGGTATAAAGAATCTTCACGACTTCAACTGCGGACTGAAAGCCTACCGCTCCGAGGTGGTGAAAAATATCGAGGTGTATGGCGAGATGCACAGATACATTCCATACCTTGCCAAGAATGCAGGATTCGACAAGATTGGCGAGAAAGTGGTGCACCATCAGGCACGCAAATACGGCAAGTCGAAGTTCGGACTTAACCGCTTCTTCAATGGTTATCTCGATTTGATAACGCTTTGGTTCTTAAGCAATTTCGGAAAGAAACCCATGCACGTGTTTGGTTTTCTCGGTACCTTGGTGTTCCTCATCGGTTTCGTTGCCGCCCTGGTGATTGGCATCGACAAACTCTATTGCCTTGCCAGCGGCATACCAGCACGGCTGGTGACCGATTCGCCATATTTCTACATCTCGCTCACAATGATGATGATAGGTACACAACTGTTCCTGACAGGCTTCATCGGCGACCTGATAAGCCGCAGCTCGCAGAGCCGTAACGACTATCAGATAGCGAAAACGATAGGTATTAAGAGTTAAGGAGTAAAGCGCTGAGTAGTAAGTAGTTATATGAAGATTAGAGAGAGAATAATGCTTGTCGCCCTGACATTGGCCAATGTGGCATGCTCGTCGATCGACTGTCCGTACAACTCGAAGGTTGAGATGAAATACAAGTTCGTCGGCGGTGTCACCACACTGACCGACACACTCACTGTGACAGCATTGCTCTCAAACGAACTCGACACGCTATTACTGAACAGGGCCGTTGACATCGACAGCTTCTATCTGCCGGTGAGCTATGTGCGCACCGCCGATGTGCTGCGGTTCCGCTTTGCTGATGCCAACAATAATGTCGTTTTCGACACGGTGACAGTGGAGAAGCAGAACGTGCCGCATTTCGAGTCGGTAGATTGCCGGCCGTCGTATTTCCATAACATAATAGGTGTGTCATCGACCACAAATTATATTGAATCGATAGAGATTGCTAACCCCAACGTGACTTATGGTAATAATAAAGCAAACATCTACATCCACCTCAAGGCTGCTGCTGATTAGTGTGCTGCTGATGGTTGGCATGGCAGTCTCGGCCCAGAGTCGCATGGTGGAGACTGTGGCAAAGGACAGCACACGACTGTTCAAGGGGATAGCTGTGTCGGTAGATGTCGTGGGTGCGGCACAGATGCATCTGAGTTCCTACGGACAATACGAGGGTGGGGTGCATGTCAATCTGAAAGATAAATTCTTTGTAGTGTTTGAAGGTGGACTTGGCAAGGCCGATGCCGACGATCCTACAACCGAATTGCGATATAAGACAAGTGCGCCCTACGGCAAGGTAGGAGTCGATTTCAATCTTACGAAAAACAAGCACGACATCTACCGTGTCATAGGAGGTGTGCGCTATGCCTTCACTTCCTTCAAATACGATGTTGAAGGACCCACCGTTAAAGACCCGAAGTGGGGCGACGAAACCTCGTTTGCCTTCGACGGTGTGAAGTGTTCGCAGCACTGGATGGAACTCGTCGCAGGTGTTGACGCCAAAGTGGCAGGGCCACTGCGCATGGGGTGGACGGTGAGGTATCGCCGCCGTCTGGTTCATTCCGATGGTTACTTCGGCATTCCGTGGTATGTGCCGGGATACGGACGGTCGGGGATGTCGCGACTCGGAGGTACATTCAACCTTACATTTGAACTATGAAAAATAAGAAAGCCATTCTACAGACACTGTTCCTCTTGTTTCTGATAGTGGGCACGGTGATGATTGTGAAGCAGAATGCCAGTATGCCCTATGTGAAAAACCAAGGGAGGGTGTTCGGCACATATTATCATGCAACATATCAGGCCGAGCGCGACATGCAGCAGCTGATAGAAGCCGAACTGATGAAGGTTGATGGCGAGTTTTCGATGTTTAACGACTCATCCACTGTGTCGCATATCAACCGCAACGAAGAGGCACCGCTCTCCGAAATGTTTCTTGAGGTGTTCAACCTGTCGCAGAGCGTTTATGACGAGACTGCAGGAGCGTTCGATGTGACGGTTGCTCCTCTTGTGAACGCATGGGGATTCGGGTTCAAGGCATCGGAGTTTCCCTCGGATGAGATTATCGACAGCATTCGATCGTTTGTGGGGCAGGAGGGAGTAAATGTCTTGAATCGTGGCGGACATAGTGTGATTGAAAAGAATGACAGTCGCATGATGCTCGATTTCAGCGCTGTGGCCAAAGGTTACGGATGCGATGTCGTGGCACGCATGTTCCGCAAACATGGTGTGAAGAATTTTATGATAGAGATTGGTGGCGAGATTGTTGTCAGCGGCGTGAATCCCGACAAGAAGAAGTGGTCGGTCGGCGTGAATAAACCTGTTGAGGACATAGCGCAGGATATTACAGAGATTGATACTATTCTGACCATCACTGATTGCGCGATGGCCACGAGTGGCAACTATCGCAATTTCTATGAGCGCGACGGTAAGAGATATGCTCATACCATAGATCCTCACACGGGTAAGCCGGTGAGCCATTCGCTTCTCTCGGCCACGGTGATTGCTCCAAGTTGCGCAGTAGCCGATGCCTTTGCTACAGCGTTCATGGTGATGGGTGATGAGAAAGCCCGCGAGTTGCTCGCAAAGCATAAGGAACTCAAGGCACTGCTCATCTGCAGTGACAACGAGGGTAATCATGTGATGTGGCAGAACATATCACGCTGACAGCAATGTCAACGATAACATTAAAGCTAAACTGAGATTTGAAAAATTCAAAAGAAATACTCAATCGCTTGTTGTCGCTTCCCATGTTCTCGGGACTCAACTACGACGATGTCATTCAGATAGCAGGCTATGCGCGTCTCGACTTTCACGAAGTGGCGGCGGGTGAGACTATTGTGCGAGAAGGTGAGCCCAACAATCGCATAATATTCATGATTACTGGAACCGTGCTCACTACTTCTTATTCCGATGACCGCGCCTATTCCATTACTGAGAACCTCGAGTCGCCGTTTGCATTCCAGCCCGAAACCATGTTCGGCAAAACCCAGTATTTTGTGAGTACGCTGACGGCACTCACGTCGTGCAGTTATCTGGTCTTGTCTAAGCGTGATGTTGTGCGTATCTCAGAGACGAACGAAGTGTTTAGATTCAATCTTTTCAGTTTTATATCTACAAGTTGCCAGATGCTCTATCGCCGCCTATGGCGTGTGCCGCCACAGACGGCAAGTGAGGCAGTGGTGAGGTTTTTACAGCTCAGATGTCTTAAACCGGCAGGGCAAAAAAATGTGCATATAAAACTAAGCAGATTGGCAGAAGAGACCGGATTCAACTACATGGCGGTCTCTAAGGCAATAGCCAAGATGAAGGAAGAGGGGCTTCTCATGCATTCGCGTGGCGAGATAAAAGTCCCTGCATTAGAAAGACTTATAAAAGAAATTAGAAGTTAGAGCAGCGAGAAACATTTTTCGGCTTGAATTGAAAATCTCCCGACTCTAACTTCTAATTTTCTTTTTTCCTCTGTTGAGCCTCAGTTTTTATTTGTTATTCTTACTTTCCGGCGACTACAATGAGTGCCAAACCGAGGATGAAGAATGCAAACATCACGGCAAGATACTGGTTTGTCTTCTTGTCGGCACCTTTGAATTCTTTCCATACAAACACTCCCCACAATGCTGCAATCATCGGTGCACCCTGTCCGAGAGCATACGAGATGGCGGCTCCTGCCTTACCTGCTGCGATATAACTGAGCACTGTTCCCAGTCCCCAGACACATCCGCCGAGGATACCGACAAGGTGTAGACGGCCACTGCCCTTGAAATAGGTGCTGTATTTGACTGGCTCGCCTTCAACGGGATGCTTCATGGCAATAGTACCCCAAAGGAAATTGCTGAGGAAGATGCCAAGAGCGAAGATGAAGAATGCCGTGTAAGGCGTTGCCATTCCTGCTGCGGGATGCTCAAAGTTGTCGAGGTCCATGCCTTTGGCAACGAAATAATAGAAGCACGACATCAGTACACCTGCGATGATGGCAAGCATGATGCCTTTCTTTCCGCTTGTAGAATCCTTCTGCAT